>JBAZHY010000361.1:0-3260 GCA_041652175.1 Pedobacter sp. | reverse complement strand
GAGTTTGAATGGCAAAGTAATAGACACATTTGGGAACCCTGTGCCATTTGCCAGTATTTTCGAACAGGGAACCAGTAATGGAACATCGGCAAATAGCGAAGGTGAATATCAATTCAGATTAAAGCCAGGTAAACATATTTTGATCTTTAAAGCAATTGGTTATAGTGAGGAGCTCAGGGAAACGGATCTGTCTTCAAACCAAAATTTAAATGTTGTTTTACAAAGGATGGTTTATCAGCTCAGTGATGTGGTTGTCAGGGCCGGAGCTGAAGATCCTGCCTATGCAGTAATCAGGAATGCAATCAGAAAGCGAAAACAGCATTTATCAGAACCCGAACAATACACAGCAGATGTTTATATCAAGGGAATGCAAAAGCTGCTGACGGCACCTAAAAAGTTTCTCGGAAAAGATATTGATGATCTTGGAAAGCAGATTGGTCTGGACTCAAACCGGTCGGGCATTTTGTATCTGTCGGAATCTGAGTCGCAAATCAGTTTTATTCAACCCGACAAAATGAAGGAAGAGATGATATCTTCCAGGGTTGCGGGTAATAACCGTGCTTTCAGTCTGAACCGTGCTTCGGATATACGAACTAATTTTTATGAATCTGCTCGAAATGGAAGGAATAAGCAATCGTCCATTTGTTTCGCCGATTGCAGATAATGCTTTATTCTATTATCATTACAAATTACTTGGAACCACTATTGAGAATGGTGAAATGATTAATAAAATAGAGGTTATTCCGAGAAGGGCATCTGATCCGGTTTTCAGAGGTCAGATTTATATTCTTGAAGATAGCTGGAGATTTCATAGCGCTGATCTGATAGCTACAAAAGAGGCGGGTATTAATTTTGTGGATACATTAAGGGTCAGACAGGAGTTTCTCAATGTTGAGGGTAAAATCCGGATGCCGGCTTTAACCAGTTATGAGTTTAACGGGAAGGTTCTGGGTTTTGGTTTCGATGGTTATTTTATAGCCTTATTCAAGAATTATTCTTTGAGTCCGGGTTTAAATAAAAGGGATTTTGATGAAGTGCTTAAAATCACTGCCGATGTTAATAAAAAGGATACCATCTATTGGAATGGAGCCCGGCCAATTCCCCTGACTGAAGAAGAACAGACTGATTATTTAAAGAAGGAAATACTTGCAAAAAAACGGGAGTCTCAATCCTATCTGGATTCATTGGATCGTGCAGGTAATAAGTTTAAGCCACTGAGTTTTCTGATCGGTTCCGGTTATAATCTTCGTAACAGATATAAAAAGGAAAATTATAATTTCAGTTCCCTGCTGAATTCGGTTTTTTATAATACAGTTGAGGGATTTGGTATCAATTATCAGGTTAGTTATACCCGGCGTATTGATTCCATCAATAATAAGTATCTGAATTATTCAGGAAAGCTGAGATATGGGCTCTCATCAGATAAACTCTATGCAAGTTTTTCAGGATTGATACCACTGAATTCGGCCAGACTTAAATTCAGTTTGGGCTCTGATGTGCGGGATCTGAATGACCTTGGGAATATCACGCTGTTGGGCAACTCTGTCAATTCCCTGTTCTATGAGAGGAATTTGTTGAAATTATATGAAGAGAAATTTGTAAATCTGTCGTTTTCAAAACCATTGGGTAGTTTGCAGACTACCTGGAATGCTTCTTGGTCAAACCGGCGTTCTCTTCAAAATAATGCAGATTATACGATCAGGGATCTGGGCAGGAGGCAATTCACTTCGAATAATCCTTTCTTACCTTTGCAGGGTGTGCCATTGTTCTCTGAACATCAGTCGCTTAAGATTAGCGCAGGCCTATCATATGCTTTCAGTAATGAATATGAAAGTCATCCCTCAGGAAAGTATTATCGATCCTCAAAATATCCAATACTTAATGTAAACTATACCAAGGGGATCAGCGGGATTCTGGGTTCGGATGTTAATTATGATCTGCTGACTTTTGATCTTTCAAAATCAGATATTAAGCTTGGAATGTTCGGTAAGTCATCAATTTGGCTTGGAGCCGGGAAATTCTTAAATACGCGAAGCCTCTATTATCCTGATTATAAACATTTCAAGGGGAATAAAACCCTGGTTTATATTCCCGGTATGAACAGCTTCTTATTCCTGGATTACTATGTTTTTAGCGCATCTGATCGTTATTCTGAATTTCATTTTGAGCATAATTTCTCCGGATTTTTTATGAATAAGATCCCTCTGCTTAGAAAACTGAAACTAACTGAGATCGGCGGATTTAATTATTTGAACACACCTTCTTTTAAACAGTATTCCGAATTTTATTTTGGTTTGAAATATCTGACAATCCGGGCCTTATTTGGGACGTCATTCATTGAAGGTAAAAGGATAGACAGGGGATTCAGACTGGCTTACACTTTTTGAATTTCTGAATGATAATTTAGCGCCTTGCTCATTTTATTGAAATGCTTATCTTTGCACCGCATTAAACGCTGTTTGCAACAGTATCAATGAATTATGATAAAATACCAGACACTCCTTTACTATTGCTATAGTAGAATAGAGGATGCTGAACAGTTCGCATCCGATCATCTCAAATTTTGTAAATCTTTAAATCTTGTCGGAAGGATCATCGTTGCTGATGAGGGTCTGAACGGCACCGTTTCAGGGACAGCTGAATCATGTAAAATTTATATGGATACCGTTCATGCTGATCCGCGTTTTGCTAAAACAGATTTTAAAATAGACGAAGTGGAAGAGCCATCTTTCATTAAAATGCATTGTCGTTATAAGGCTGAGATTGTACACTCCGGGCTCCGGGATCCGCGGATCATCAACCCTGAAGAGAAAACCGGTGTGCATCTTGCTCCGGCAGATTTTGTGAAACTGAAAGATGAAGAGGATGTGGTTATTGTGGATGTCCGTTCTAATTATGAGCATTCTATCGGCCGCTTTAAAAATGCGGTTACTTTCGATATTGAAAACTTCAGGGATTTCCCTTCGAAGATAAACGAACTGGCCAAATACAAAGACAAGAAGATCATTACTTACTGTACCGGTGGGATTAAGTGTGAAAAGGCATCTGCTTTATTATTGCATGAAGGCTTTGAGAATGTTTACCAGTTGCACGGGGGTATTATTAAATACGGTAAGGAAGCCGGAGGGGAAGACTTTGAAGGTAAATGTTATGTATTTGATAACAGGGTGGCTGTTGATGTAAATTCGGTAAACCCTATGGTGATATCCATCTGCCGGAATTGCGGAACTCATACTACTAAAATGATAAACTGTGCAAAT
>JBAZHY010000360.1:0-3275 GCA_041652175.1 Pedobacter sp. | reverse complement strand
TGAGGGGTTTTTTGGCATTCAGGATCAACCAAACTCTGAAGAAATGCTCTTAATGCTCGATTATGGCATTTATTATGAATTTCTTCCAATGGAAAATTTTCATAAGGAGAATCCTCAGACATTAAGACTTGATCAGGTTGAACTGAATAAAAATTACGCATTGATTATTTCTACCAATGCCGGTCTATGGCGATATATGATTGGTGATACTATTAAATTCACCAGTCTTAATCCGCACAGAATACAAATTACCGGTCGAACCAAGCATTTCATCAATGCCTTTGGTGAAGAGCTCATCATTGATAATGCTGAAAAAGGCCTCAGTAAAGCCTGTCAGGAAACCGGAGCTGTTATACGCGATTATACTGCCTGTCCGATTTACTTCCGGGGCAATGATGCCGGAGGGCATGAATGGATCATTGAGTTTGAGCAGAAACCTGATGATATCGAACGATTTACAGATGTACTTGACCAGACCTTAAGGGAGGTCAATTCAGATTACGATGCAAAGCGTTTTAAAGATTTGGCTTTACGCAGGCCACTGGTACACCTTGCTCCGGATGGAACCTTCTATCTCTGGATGAAGAACAGAGGTAAGCTCGGCGGACAACATAAAGTTCCTCGCCTGGCCAATGACAGGGCTTATGTAGATGAGATTTTGAAAATGCTGTAAGTTTTCGCTGTCTGTTACCTGATACACTTATTCAGATAAATGTCTAATTCTTTTAATATTCCAACATCCAATAATATTCTTACTTAGATGCCTTTTTAGGGAACATGAGTGATGCCACAATACTCGAAGTTAGTATAAACAGGATAATAAACAGGGAATGCATAGTGGTAAAACCCCACAGGCTTAACCAGTGATGAGCAAGCATCTTTACTCCGATAAACACTAAAAGAAATGCCAGACCTACCTTCAGGTAATGGAATTTATGAATCACATTAACCAAAAGGAAAAACATGGATCTTAGTCCCAGAATTGCGAAAATATTAGAAAAGAATACAATATAAGGATCTTTAGTGACCGCAAAAATGGCCGGAATTGAGTCAACAGCAAAGATCAGGTCTGTAAATTCCACAATAAGAAGTACTATGAACAGAGGGGTAACCATTTTCTTTCCATCCACTTTGAGAAAGAATTTATTACCTACATATTCAGGGTATACAGAAAAATATCTGGATGCAAAACGGACTACCTTATGATTTTCTGTATCAATCTTTTCTTCCTCATCCTTACTCAGGAACATACTGATACCCGTATAAATCAGGAATCCACCGAAAATATAAAGAATCCAGCCAAACTGATTAATCAGACTTGAGCCAATAAAAATAAAGAGGAATCTCATCAACACGGCGCCGATGATGCCCCAGAATAATACCCGGTGATAATACTTCTCATCGACTCCAAATGCTGAAAATATAAGTACCATAACGAAGATATTATCTACCGAAAGGGCATATTCAATAACATAACCGGTAAGGAATTCTAAAGCGAGGTTCTGTTTATATAATGCCAGACTTGCTTCAAAATTATCCGGTATAAGCTTGATATTATGAAGGTGTTTTGTAGTGATCTCCTGTAAATGTGCAAAATCAGTAATGCCATGAAGTATCTCACCTTCTGTAAGTAGTATAAAGTAAAATCCGATCGCGAAACTTACCCATATAAAACTCATAATTGCAGCTTCTTTCATGCTAACCTTATGATCTTTTTTATTAAAAAGACCAAGATCAATTGAAAGCATTAAAACAATAAAGAGCAGGAAACTTCCGAAGAAAATAATCTCGTTTGACATTTTTATTTTTTACGTTCAGTAGTAAAGCGGACCAGCTGTTCCAATGCGGTGCGCGAGCTGTGATCCGGGAATTCATTTAAAATATTAAAAGCTTCTTGCTGGTATTGCAACATTTTCGAATGGGCATAATCCATTCCGCCGCTACTGCGGACAAAATCAATAATCTCTGCAACTTTAGCACTTTCCTCATTATGATTTTTTACAAGATTGATAATCCTTCTTTTTTCCGATTCAGCGGCTTTATTCAGTGCATAAATCAGGGGAAGCGTAATCTTCTTTTCCTTGATATCAATTCCAAGAGGTTTACCGATATCATCTGTTCCGAAATCAAAAAGATCATCCTTTATCTGAAAGGCAATTCCGACCTTTTCGCCAAAGAGCCTCATCCTGTCAACAGTTTCAGCATCAGCACCCGCTGAAGCAGCCCCACATGCACAACAGGAAGCAATTAAAGACGCAGTTTTCTGACGGATAACTTCATAATAAACTTTTTCATCAATATCCAGGCGTCTTGCCTTTTCAATCTGAAGTAATTCCCCCTCACTCATCTGCTTTACGGCTTCAGAAACTATTCTTAACAATTCAAAATCACCATTGTTTATTGACAACAGCAATCCTTTCGAGAGCAGATAATCCCCTACTAATACTGCAATCTTATTTTTCCAGAGTGCATTGACAGAGAAAAACCCTCTGCGCTGATAAGAATTATCCACTACATCATCATGAACTAAAGTGGCTGTATGTAAAAGTTCAACAAGTGCCGATCCCCGGTAAGTTGCTTCTGTTATGCCACCGCAAAGACTGGCAGAAAAGAAAACAAACATAGGACGTATTTGTTTTCCCTTTCGTTTTACAATATAATGAGTAATACGATCAAGAAGCGGAACAGAACTCTGCATAGAAGCCCTGAACTTCCCTTCAAAGGTATTCAGTTCAGTGGCTATTGGCTTTTTGATCTCGTCGAGACTCAGCATCAATTTCTGAGGGCTAGCTTAATTAATTAATTTCTGCAAACATATTGAAAAAGGCGGATTATTTCAGCACTAAAACGAAGCTGGTATTCCCTGAAAAAATTGAAAATTTGCAAAAACCTGTAATGTTTACATAATTTTGATACTTTTGCATCCCTTAAGGAGAGGTGTCCGAGTGGTTGAAGGAGCACGCCTGGAAAGTGTGTATACCTCAAAAGGGTATCGAGGGTTCGAATCCCTCTCTCTCCGCCAAGCCAAATGCTGCCCCCGAAGGGTGGCATTTTTTGTTTGTAGCGAACAGAGCTTGCTCTTGTGAAGCAACAAACAAAAAATGACAGGGAGCAAAGTGACCAGCATTTGGCTTGAAGCCCCCTCTTAGGGATCAGCAAAGCTAATCCCTCTCTTCCCAAAAATCACTATAAATCAGCAACTCTGGTGTTTCGTCCTTATTCAGGGTGCAAGAGAGGGGACATTTAGTACTCGCAGAACACATATCCTCCCTTTA
>JBAZHY010000359.1:0-3275 GCA_041652175.1 Pedobacter sp. | reverse complement strand
TGAGAAGGATAATAAAACTTGCCGTGATAATTTACCAGCCTGGTTCCATCTGCATCAATAAGCTCAGTTCCATGATCATTATGTCCAAACTTATTAGACATAAAAGTAACTAAACCATTATCTGTC
Source organism: Pedobacter sp. (assembly GCA_041652175.1). Classification (GTDB taxonomy): domain Bacteria; phylum Bacteroidota; class Bacteroidia; order Sphingobacteriales; family Sphingobacteriaceae; genus Daejeonella. Next base: position 3,149 of record JBAZHY010000359.1, on the reverse strand, counting down.
CACAAGATTACCGGTAAAGGCAAAGCAACATGTCCAAAAAAATGCCATTCGTGAGAATCAGCAATATGATGAAGAATAACTTTAGAGATATCCTCATCCTTTTCTTTTGATTCAGCATGGGCTTCAGTTGCAGCTGAATGGGTAGTATCGGCTGCAACCTGCTCTTCTGAGAAGGCTGCAAAACTCAAAAACGAAAATAAAACTGCATAAAAAGATATGCGGAAGATTTTTTTTGAATTGAAAATATGGCTCAAATCCATTTATTATAAGGAATTTACTTAAATTTTTGGTTGCGCAAGTTACATAACAAACAATATATTTCAAACACTGTATGAAAGAAATATAGATAAAAAAAAATGAGCATAAATTTAACAGGCTCAACACTGTTTCCACTGAGGTAAACATAGGCAATTACCATGCATATAAACAGCTTGACAGAGATACTTCCTAAAAGAACCTGACCTGATGCTTTATTGCTGATACTCATCCTCCAATGGGCAATAATATATATACTGAATGTTAATATTCCGAATATAGTAAACAATGACCAGAATTTAGGAATAAGCATCTCTCTATCAGCATAATATAAATCAAATATATACGGGCCAACAGCAAGAGCAAGCATAAACACACTATAATAGGCCAGGAAGCGCAGTAAACTCATTCTTTTAATTGTCTGATAATCTGATATATCGAAAGGCACACTCCCAGCACAGAAGCAATTGCGGTAACCCATTGTACTTTATGGTCGTACCATTGGTCAATCTTGTAACCGACAAAGGCAAATCCTGCAATAATCCCCATCATCTGAAAAGCCATACCTGTATATTTAGTATAGTTCTTCAGAGCCTGATTTTCGTTTCGGGATTGATCTTCCTGATCTGGCTTTCCATCTGATTTTAGCATGGGTTTCAATTTGCAGACAAAACTATCAAAATAATGAGGCTTTCATGGAATAAATTATTCCTCCTTTATAATTTAACCATATAAGGGATAAGGGTGTTATATGGCAGTAATAAAATATATTATGTAAGAAAGAGTTTATATTTATCGAAGCAAATACATTCTGATAAAATATCTTTGCAAAGATTCTGTTATCATAAACTCAAGCTCCGAATAATTTGAGATCAAAAAGTCTGAACACTTTCTATTTTCTGTTTACCTGCTGTATGATCAGCCTCTTTCTCTTTTCCTGTAGTTCTCAAAAGGAAAATGTTGCCAGCCGCGGAATGCAGAACCTTACTGCACATTATAATATACTATATAATGCCAGTGAATTAATTAATGAAAGTGAGAGAAATATTAAACAAACTTATATCGATAATTATGACCGGATAATTTCTGTTTATAAAGAGCCATCCGAAACACTTTCGCAACCGGAGTTAAAAAAACTTGATGAGGCAATTATCAAAGCAAATACTATTGCCAATGAGAAATCACTCAGTAAATATGTAGATGATGCCTATTTCCTGATCGGTAAGGCCAATCATTTTAAATCAAACTTCTACAATGCTGTAGAGTTCTTTAATTATGTTTACATTAATTATCCTGCACAGAAAGAGATTCGTCAGGCTTCGCTGGCCTGGAAGGCACGCTCACTTATTGCATCCGACAGATTGGAAGAGGCTGAAGCTGCGATAGATTCGGCCTTAAAATATATCCGTACAGAAAAGAAATCAGTCGCCGATATTTATGCAGTTCGTGCACAACTTTACATTTACGCCCAACAGGATATTGAAGCAATAAAACTACTTAAACTCGCTATTCAGAATACTAAAGTAAAGCAAAATAAAATCCGCTGGACCTATCTCAGTGCTCAATTACAGGAAATTAATCAGCAACATGAGGAGGCATTATTGAATTACTCAAAAGTACTAAAGAGCAATGCCCCTTTTGATATGGCATTTAATGCCAATTTAAGTCGTATTAATCTAAAGTCTGAACTTGACGGAGATTCAGCTGATAGAATAAAACTAATCAGCGCCTTATTAAAAGATGAAAAAAATAAAGACTTTACCGATCAGATCTATTACCAGATTGCGAACAGCTTTGAGAATACATATCAAATAGAAAAGGCTATTGAAAACTATAAGCTATCTATTGCAAAAAGTACGAAAAATCAAAATCAAAAAGGTCGGTCTTACCTTCAACTCGCCGAAATTTACTTAAGACAATCAGACTTCCTGAATGCTAAGATATATTATGATAGTACACTTGCAACACTTCCCAAAATACACCCTGATTATGCCTTAATAAAGAAGAAAGCGGATAATCTGGAGTTACTCGCCGACAGGCTTGCAACTATTGCAAGAGAAGATACACTACAGTTAATTGCTACACTTTCCGAATCAGAGAGAGAATTAAAAATAGAATCCTTAATAAAACAGGAAGAATTAAAGACAAAACTAAGACTTGAGCAGGGAAACAGTAATCCTACTACTCAGACGAATGGTACTGCCGGCGACGGTAAATTCTATTTCAATAATGCAATAGCCCTAAAACAGGGAATAATTGATTTCAAAAAGCGTTGGGGCAGCCGTAAGCTTGAAGATAACTGGAGAAGAAGTCAGAAATCGGCTGCAGATATGGCAAATATTCCGGCAGCAGAACAAAGAGGAATCATAGACCCCTTTCTTCAATTGAATACCAGCTCTGTAAACATAAATACAGACAGTCTGAGAAAATCATTTATAGAATCTATACCTCTGACTAATCTAAAGAAAAATTTATCAGATCAAAAAATAGCTTCGGCGATGTATGATGTAGCTAACTATTACCGGGATGTAACATTAGATACTGCCGAAGCTGTAAAGACTTACGAACAACTCCTGAAACGCTTCCCAGACAATTTGAATAAGCCGGCAGTTTATTATAATCTTTATCGTTTGTACCTGAATGTAAATCAACAAAAATCAGATGAATATAAAAACATTCTGTTAAATCAATATCTTGATTCACCATTTGCCAGAACTATTCTTAACCCTGAATACAATCAAAAAAATGATGAAAATCAATTGACATTTAATCGCTTTTATAATGAAGCCTATAACAGTTATACTGAAAAGAAGTATACAGAGGTAATAAATTCAATTGATAAGTTTAATTCGGCAAATACATTAAAGAACACATCAGCACAACTGGATTATCTC
>JBAZHY010000358.1:0-3281 GCA_041652175.1 Pedobacter sp. | reverse complement strand
AGATGGACCTTTAACCATTTTTACAGCTTCTGCATAGGTCTGAATACTTATCAGCATGCACAAACATCCTAAAGGAATAAAAAGCAAGCTGAATAATTTCATATTAAATATTTTAAATACTACAATGGATAAATCTCAAGGCTTGAAAATTGAAATCAAAGTCTCAATTGCAGCATCAACCAAAGCTTCCCCACCGCCTGAACTATATCGCACACTATTTACCTCATATTGGCCTTCAGGGAATGCCTTTTTATTTGGCATATAGCTTATTGTCCCGTTTCCGGATTGTTCACTCACGATTGTAAAAGGGAAAGGTGAATTTAGTTTTATACCGATCCCCAGTTCCACAAAGGCATCCCCGGGAAAGCCCACCAGCGCCATTTGATTGCCAAATGCTATGACAGAAACTTCAGTTTCCAGGGCTGTACCATCCTTAGTCAGCGGTACTGTTGTGGTCGATTTATGTCTCGACTCAAGTCCACCCTGGTACTTTACAAGATCCAGCATTCTCCAGGCACTTACCACATCCGAAAATGCGGGACCACCAGACTTCCCGAATTTTGAAATCATATCCTTTGCCCACATTGCTTCACTTTGTTCTACAGATTGAAAAACCGGTAAATTAACAGCTTGAATTTTAGCTTTAAGGGACTTAATTTGGATTGAGCGCAATGAAGGAAGTGCTGAAAGCACCCTGCCAGCCAGAACAGTCCCTATGCGTCTGGATTCATCAAATCCACTTAACTGATCTGGGTTTGCAACATCCACATGATTGATATTCCCTGAAGTTCCATTCGTAAAAATGGTCACCAGTTCATCCCCCTTTACCTTCCCAATCAATTCAGACATTACACCTGGGAAATCGGAAGAGAACCGGTTACCTCCAACAATAGCAACATGCAAAGCGAAATTCACCAAAATAGCCACCGGTTTCTTATCCAGGGATTCGAAATAGACAATAGATAAGGCAGGATCAGTTGGTCCTGCCGGTCTCACGATATTTGGATTTGACTTTCCGGGATTTGTTTTGAATGTTCCATCTTTCATCAAATAGCGCCGGTTGAAACTTATTGTATTCTCCTGAACGCTTCCAACTGATACACTAACGGGCTGAATTTTAGAAACAGCCGATTTCACACTTGCCGCGATAAGTTCAGGCAGTTTATGGGTATACTCCTGACTCTTTAACTTTGCGGATCCTCCTACGACATCCCAGAAAAGCGGGTTCATTTGAGGACCAGCATGGGCATGAGTGGCATTCAGAATAATATTATTTACTACTATTCCCGTTTGCTGAAAAATTAATTGTCTGCTCTTCATTACCAGCAAATGCGGTAAACTGATAACATCCAGAGTGATGAATGCAACCTTCTCCCCATCATGCTCAAATACCAGGGTTTTGATGTAAAGATCATCATGCACTCCCTCAGAAACCCTGATTCCATAAGAATCACCAATAATGCTTCCTAATGGAGGAGTCATTTTGATTTTAGATGCACCAGCTTTGAATCCTCCATCTTGAAAGGATGTATTCGCCGATAGCAAAGGCGAATTTATTGCCAGAACAAAAAAGAAAGTTATTGAAAAAATGTTCTTTATCATTTAATCAGAAGCTGGTTTATCGGTTTATTTCAATTCAGGCGGCAGATTACCATAAGCCCATGGTGCCTTGAAAGGTGGCGGAGGAGGAGGCAACGGAACCTTTCCCGGTACCATCTGATTGGCCAGTTCAATTCCGGTATTGGCAAATTGTCTTCCTGCCGAAACCTCCAGATTACTGTAAGAAGTAAGGCGGGTTTCATATCCACCACCTTTCGGCCCCAGGGCCTCCTCAGTTGGGACATATCCTGTTATACCATTAGCAAGTTCCACTACAAATGTGAACGGAAACTTACTTCCTGCCTTAATATCCAGGCCATATTGTACAAAATATTCAGCAGGGTTAGAAACAAAAACCATAGGACCAACCTGTATAGCCTGAACTTCAACCTCCACTAATGGTCTTGCTTTTATGATCGCATCCAAAACGAGGATTTCTTTTGCAAAAGTCCATTCAGTAGTACCCGACTTTTCAGGGCCTGCTTTCACAAGTTCCAATGATTTTTGAACTTTTTCCGGTGCAGGAATACGGCGTTTAACCGTCCAAACACGCTGCCTGGAGTCGAGGGGAATTTCACTACCGGCACCCCTGCGAATAAGTAACAATGTTTTGTATGCTTCAGCACCAACCCGGCCTCCAACGATATCCCACCATTCTTCTGCCCCCGGATTCTGAAATTTGGTCAGGTTATCAACCTGTGTGATATCACCACAAGCGCCCTGCATGAAAACGACAGGTAAAGCTGCATTTCCAGTAGCACCACGTATAGTTCTTTCCATCGATCCAATCCAGCTCGCTGAAATACCCCCCGGACTGGTCGTTGCATGACATGAGAAATTCACTACCGTACCCAGCAAATTACCTTTTAAGTCCCAAACACCAACAGTACCTACCTGAGGATCAATCGGACCTGCATAATCAATAATATCAGGATTTCCTGCACCTGGGTGCGAATAGCTTAATCCGTTCTTCATCCGCAGACGGCGATTGAACGAAACCTTGTCCTCATGCCCATTCCCAACTGCAAGTTTAGCATCCACACGATTGTCATTCGCCAACACAACTGCATCAACAATCTGTTTTTTAAGGATCTGAGTGTATCCGGGATCAGACACAATTGAATGGTTATTAACCAGATCTTTCACCAGGGGCGAGGCTTTGTCAAAATCTCCGGGTTCGCCCATCCCGATAGGGCCGGAAGAATGAGAATGAGATGCCCCGATCATTACGTCACCCGGCAAGATGCCGCAACGCTTTTGGATCTCAGCCCGGACTTCCTGAACCAGATGGCGGGTCACAAAGAGTAAGTCGATCCCAACCAGGGCTACACGCTTTTGTCCATCATCAAAAACCACAGCACGAGCCTTACAGGGATCATGAAATGATTTATGATGAGCCTTACCATAGTTACCCGGCGATTCCATACCGATATCCGGTGTAATATCCTTTTCAGCAAATCCGGCTTTAAAAACACCTGCCGGTTTAATTCCGTCTGCCGCCAGACCCGATAAGGCCAGCAGACAGGAAGTGAAGATTGTTAAAAAATATTTCATTGTTTTACTTTATTAAAAAGATTAAGAATTTCAGTTACAATTTTTCGGGATGCTACAGTTTCTACCTTGTTTGTACCCAACCATGTTTCATACCCGCCCACTTGATGTTGTTCGGGTGTAGGAAGATA
>JBAZHY010000357.1:0-3284 GCA_041652175.1 Pedobacter sp. | reverse complement strand
TGTCTCACTTGTTGGCTGTAGTGGGCCGCATACTGCCATAAATGGTGTAGAAGTTCTCATAGCGAATGAAGGAGTATTTCCAGCATCACTTGCCGGTACTTGGAAAGCGAAAAATAGCAGTGGGTGGGAGATAACTCTTTTGCCGGATGGAACTATATCGTCAGCGGTAATCTCACTTGGAGGATTTAGAATTATACCCGGCCAAACGGCCAAAATTCCTATGAAAAGTAAAAAAGAAAGTGTTATAGTTCCGGGACTATGGCATGTTTACTATAAACCTGAAATCAGGAGACTCACAGTAGTTCTTGAGCAGGAACGCATCCATGTGGAGATAGGAGATGGGGTTATAGAAGGGAAATTAACAGATGTTATTGATGGTATAGTATCCTCGGATTCTATGGTATGGAGTGGTACATGGACGATATTTCTTGATGCCAAAACTACTACTCCTGAAGTTCAGAACTTTGATATGTCTACCGATCCTGAATATGGTGAAAGTCAGGAAATTACACTTGTAAAGGTGGAAGATGGCTAAAGATCAGTTTTCGAGAAGCTTTTTTTCAAGATAGTGCACGTATTGCTCACAAAGATTAATTTCTTTTAAACTGTTATAACTTTTTAATACTTGAATCTGTTGTTGTGTAACTTGAATTGCCTCTTCATATTTACCTTGGTATTCCAGAGTTTTAGCTAAGTTGTCATAATGCTCCGGGTTTCCACGTTCAAGGTCAATGCACTTTTTAAATGCTTTAGCCGCGGGCTCAAATTCCCCAAGCATCGCAAGAGTATTACCATAACGGCTCCATGTTGCAACTGAATTGGGATTTTCTTGAGTCTCAATTTTGAATTGTTCAGCTGCTTTATTCAATTGAACTCTCGATTCTGCGTTCTGTTGCATTCTTCCTAATAATATACCAAAATTCAGGTGTACAGAACCAATGATATTTTGAGCAGCATCAACATTATAATGGCAATCTATCGCTTTCTTTAAGGCTTCAGCAGCTTTTTGAAATTCTCCTTTTTCATTGTAAATCATACCGATTTCATTATAAGCCATAACTGTCATTGATGGATTTAATTCGGCAGCTTGTTCGTACTTCTCTATGCTTTTATCATATTCCCGTGCTACTTTTAACTGCTCAGCTCTTTGTAGGAATTTCCGGGCAAGTATTTCTTTGCCGCTTTGTCGAACCACAGGAGAAAGTAAGTTTTCAACCGGGGCGTAGTCATCTGTCAAAACAATGCCATCGGCTTTTTTCTTCAAGTAATCATAATCACTTGGCCCAAAATACCGTACTTTAAGAGATTTGTCGTACTGCCCAAACATTTTTTTAATATCTATTGGTTGTTTAGCAGCAACGACAACATATGTTTCCCTCAACGAGGGCAACGATACCAAATTCGTTAAGACGTATACATTAGGAAAAGTTTTTTCGATGGTGTTAACAATTGCTCCAAGAAACTGAGCGTTATTATAAGTATCTATAAGATTAATCATATAGATACCGTCGTCAGAGAGTATGGGATAAATTTTGTCGTTAAATTCTTTGGTTACGAGCTGGAACGGTACTGAATAGTCATTTATAGCATCTTCGTAAATAAAATCGTAAGATGGAGTTTTTATTTTTTTGTATTTCTGTTCTATTAAGTCATCGATATAGTTTCTTGCATCCATATTGATAGTGTTAATAGAACTGTCGGGAGCAAGCCCGAAAGCTTCAATCGCGGCCTTAGTTACTCCAGGATCAATCTCGACTACATCAACCCGGCTTTCAGGCCAATGCTTTTTCAGGTATCTTGGGAAAGCATAACCGCCTCCGCCGATAACCAACGAATTAATTGTTTCTTTATTTTTACTTAATTCATGTGTAAGGCCGGCAAATATCTTTGTATAGAAATATTCAAGACTATCAATATTATTCATAACGATTTGGCTATGTGTAAGTTTGTCTTGAATAAATTCTCGTACATCAGGGTTTCGAGAGATTTGTCGTACTGCGACATAGCAGTAAGGAGTTTCATCTTCGTATATTACCGCAGGGTCCGTTATAGTTCTTAGTCCTACAGACGTTCCTACATTTTTAGCTAATCCGGAAGGTAGAAAAACTATTAGTAAGATAATTACAAGTGCAGCGGCATAGATATAGGGTATCCAAGATTTTGCCCAATAGAATATTGCCATAGTAGCCAGAATAATAGCTACTGACCATATAATATTGATAGTACCCATTACGGCAATTAAGTAGTAACCGGCAATAAATGTACCTGCAATACTGCCCGCAGCCCCAAAAGCATAAATGTCTCCTACAGTTCTTCCCTGTGGCAATTCTTTCTCTAAGGCCATTTTTGCGACTAGTGGACTTATGGTTCCTAATATTATGGAAGGAAGAAGGAATACAAGCCCTACGTGTACAAACACCCTAACTGGCCAGTTTAAATTCCAGAGAAAAGTCCACTCGCCTACAATATTATTCAAAATTACTGTAATAACGCAGGAAGCAGATGATATAATAAATAAAGTCGCAATTGTTTTCTGTGGTCGAAAACTATCTGCGAGTCTGCCGCCGATATAATTGCCGATTGTTATTCCGGCAAGAACCACGCCTATGACAGCGGTCCATGTGTAAAGTGATGAACCAAGATGGCGGGCAATCAAACGACTTGCCACAAGCTCAATTATCATTATGCAGGCACTTGATATAAAAACAGTGGCACTGGGTATCAACATCACTAAAAAACCGTGTTTTTTGCTCATACTTTTCCTTTCTGAAAGTGGGCCAAGGAATAAAACTTTATTATATCAAAAACGTACCGCCAAACAAGTAGGCTGTTAGTATTCAAAATAGCTTATTCTCTGAGAATCTATACCCGTCCAATTCAGGCGAATTTCTTTAATGGAAGGTTTATAAATCCAGCCGCATTCACTTGTTTGTGCTGGAGACGATGGGAATGTTTTATCATCTTCAATAACCTGAATTATTTTAATTCCGTTGAACGGGTTTTCTGGTATTTCTGATAGGTAGTGTTGAATGTCTGTTAAGGCTCTGCTAAAAGCTAAATAACTTGGCTTTACGGAAGTATTGTCATTCGGGTAACCTGGGGGGGTGCCGTCGTGTTCGAGGGCGTAGCGTTCGATAGCAGTTCGCAGGATTTGCAGGTTTTCTTTGGCAGCGGATTCCCTGGCTTTTTGGACGTAATTGCGATACTCGGGTATCACAAATGCCGCGAGAATGCCGAGAATGGCTACAACAATCAGCACTTCTGCAAGCGTAAATGCGAAGCGA
>JBAZHY010000356.1:574-3287 GCA_041652175.1 Pedobacter sp. | reverse complement strand
CTAATTTATGTGCCATTACTTTCCAAAAATAATCTTAAACAGGCATTTTCGAAAGTGAATACGCAGATAAAATATCATCAACCTCAATAGGGGTCGACATCAATATGCATCAAAACCCCCTTATTTGCCGGAACAGCTTCAAAATCAACAAGTATCTTGTGAAGTGCTTCTTTAATCTTATGAATTGAAACACCTTCTTTCTCCACTTTGATTAAGATAGTCTGTATATAATAGTTTCTTATTCTGCTGATCATCGGAGCTTGCGGGCCAAGAATACGATCGCCAAACTGAGATTTAAGGATCTTTGCAAATGATGATGAGATATCATGCAACTTAACCGGATCTTTATGCTTAACATCTATCTGTATGAGCCGGTACAATGGCGGGTAATGAAAATTCCGGCGTTCAACAATTTCGGTATTGAACATTTCTTCATAATCATTTCTGATTACCTGACTGATAATTCTGTGGGTAGTATCATAGGCCTGAATAATTACCTTACCCTGTTTTTCACGACGGCCAGCCCTGCCCGAAACCTGTGAAAGCATCTGAAAACTTCGCTCAAAGGCCCTGAAATCCGGATAATTCAGCATACTATCAGCACTAATGATTCCGATAGTACTTACATTTCCAAAATCAAGCCCCTTAGCAACCATCTGAGTTCCAACCAGAATATCTATCTTCCCATCTTCAAAATCACTTAACAGCATCTGAAAACTATTTCTGGTTCGGGTAGAATCCAGATCCATTCTGGCAATTCTGGCATCTTCAAACAAACGCTGCAATTCGTCTTCGATTTTCTCCGTACCAAACCCTTTCTGTTCTATACGCGCTGAGCCACAAGCCGGACATGCAGTTAGAATATCCTGTTTATATCCGCAATAATGACAATGAAGTTTCGCACTGCTTTTATGAAAGGTGAGACTAACATCGCAATTAATACATTTAGGAGTAAATCCACAGGTGGCACATAAAAGTACAGGAGTATATCCCCGGCGATTCTGAAAAAGGATAATCTGTTCCTTTCTGGATAAGGCCTCTTTTATCGCAGCCATCAATACAGAAGTAAAATGCGACTGCATCGTCTTTCTTTTGGTTTCTTCAGCAATACTGACGACCTCGATCATAGGAGATTTAACCCCTCCATAACGACCTTTCAAACTTACAAGTCCGTATTTACTGATCTTAGCATTATAGAAACTCTCCAGACTTGGTGTTGCCGATCCTAAAACGATCTGAGCTTTATGAAGATGTGCCAGATATATTGCAGTATCCCTTGCATGATAACGCGGAGCCGGATCATATTGTTTATAAGAAGATTCATGCTCTTCATCAACAATTATTAATCCAAGATCCCTGAATGGCAATAAGACTGAAGAACGCGCACCCAGAACCATTTTATATTCTCCTTTTAAAACCTTTTGCCAGACTTCAGCACGTTCATTATCATTAAACCGGGAATGATATACTCCTACTTTATCACCAAAATGCTGACGTAATCTCTCAATTACCTGGGTAGTTAATGCAATTTCAGGTAATAAATAAAGTATCTGACGGTTTTGCTGAAGCATTTCCTCAATCAGGCGGATATAGATTTGGGTTTTACCTGAAGAAGTTTCCCCAAATAACAAAACCACACCCTTTTTATCGAGCTGCTCCCTGGTTTCACGCAGTGCAAGCTCCTGAGCTCCATTCAATTGAATATTACTCAATACCTCTAAATCCCCTGCGGTTAAACGACTGACAACTTTCTCTTCCTGAATGAAAATTTCTTTATCCAATAGTGCTTTGATAGCTGAAGGTCCGCTTCCAGCTGCCTCAAGAAGATCAGCTTTGCTTATTTCACTTTGTTGCTTCTCCAGCTTAAAATAAGCCAGCAATAATTCGAGCTGCTTGGGTGCCCTCTCCAGAACTTCGAACAGTGCCTTACGATTTTCTGCATCCAGATATTGAGGATGAAGCCTGATATATGACTTTACACGGGGTTTATATTTTTCTGAAATCTCTTCTGAAATTACAATAATGCTTTTTTCAAAAAGACCTCTTATAATTGGAAAAACAGTTTTTTGTCCAAGTAATTTACTAATATCACTTATGCATAGCTCTGTATGGAGCTCAAGAGCATCGACTATCAAAAACTCCTTATCAGAAAGTTGGGTTTTATCGATAGGTTCATTATGATTAAGTATGATTCTGGTTTCACTGGCCAGCTTCAGGGCAGATGGAAGTGCAGCCTGCATCACCTCCCCTATATGACAGAGATAATACTCCGACATCCAATTCCATAGTTTCAGCTGGAAATCATTAACCACAGGCTCCGGATCCAGAACATCAATAATATACTTAGCTTCATATAGGGCTGGAGGAATCTCGGATATCCGATAAACTATTGCTGTGTAGATCTTGCTCTTTCCAAATTGAACCACAACCCGTTTTCCCACAGCAATCTGATCTGCCATTTCGAAAGGAACACGATAAGTATAAGTTTTAGCAATAGCCAGAGGTAAAATTACCTCAATAAAAATTGTCTTTCGAACTGTACCCTCGAATTCATTGAAGTCAAGCATTATTTATTCTTTATGGCCGCCAACATCAGACTGATCCAACCAAGAATAAAAAACAATCCTCCAATCGGAGTGACCGGACCAAGTAAAGAGACCTGAGGGAAATGATGAATATCTTTTGTTGAAAGCAGGTACAGAGAGCCTGAAAA
>JBAZHY010000356.1:0-564 GCA_041652175.1 Pedobacter sp. | reverse complement strand
CGATCTGGTTTTAAATCTTGAAAAAGCCGATAAAAATAAAAGAGCCAAAGTATGATAGAATTGGTAGTCAACTGCTGTTTTCCAAACCTCCAGATCCGACGGTTTAAGGAGCGCTTTCAAAGCATGGGCGCCGAATGCCCCTAAAATAACAGCAAGCATCCCAAACACTGAAGCTATTATAATGATGCGTTTATTCATATTGTTAGATTAGATTGCTAATTTAACAAACATGTTTGCAATTCTTCTGTGAAGACTTAAAAATATAAATTTGCTAAAGATGAAAAAGATAATAGGAATTACTACCATTTTGCTATTTGCAGTAATTTCAGTGGCTTATTTATACTTTTCAAAGCTGAATGGCCGAAGCCGGAATAATGACCTTATTCTCTCAGAAATTCCTGCCAGCGCTTCGATAGTTTTCCAGTATCCAAATGATCATAGCCTGTATGAAATATTTAAAGATTACCATCTGTTTGATACGATAATAGGAAATCAGAATAAAGAAGAGATTCATTGGCTGAAAGATATTCTTTTGAGAAGTAAAAAGTTCGAGAAATTCACCTC
>JBAZHY010000355.1:0-3301 GCA_041652175.1 Pedobacter sp. | reverse complement strand
TCTCAGCCCTCTGAGCAGGATGGGTCCATTCTGCAATGACCGAAAGAAAATTAGGATAAACCAATGCTGTACCCAGACCGAGTAAAACCGACGAAAGAATAAGAAAAGGCATGGAATTCGCAACGGCCATAACAATAATTGACAAAGCCTGCAGCAGCATACCTGAAGTGATAATTTGCTTTTTACAATAATTATCACCCAGTTTTCCTGTAATCAATTGCGAAATACCCCATACAGCCGGATAAATACCTGCAATAATTCCAATCTGTGCTATACCAAAGCCCTTCTGCAGGAGTAATATTGGCATTAAACCCCATACTACTCCGTCGTTCAAATTGTTAACCAAGCCATTTAAGGATACGGACCCCAGATTTCTATGTTTCCAGCTTGTTTCTTTCCAGACGTTTTTCAATAAGGGGGCTTTGCTTGTCAGACTTTCCGTCTGAACAAAATGGGTAGTATCTTTTACAAGGAAAATTGTAGTTAATAAACCTCCTACAGAAAAGACTATACCCGGAATGAAGGGGAAATACGCATAACCATAATCCAATGCGATTGAGCTTGCAAGCCAGGCAGCCAATCCAACGGAAAGGTAACCGGCAAACTCATTGATACCCATTGCGAGTCCACGATTTTTTGAACCCACCAGGTCAATTTTCATGATCACAGTAGAACTCCATGCCAGGCCCTGATTTATTCCCAGCAGAATATTTGCTGCTATTATCCAGTTCCAGTTGGGTGCGTACATTAACAAAAACGGTACAGGAAGAGCAGCTATCCAGCCGGCAATCAAAATAGTTTTACGGCTAAATCTTTTGGATAGCTGTGCTACAGCATAATTACTTAAAGATTTACTCAGACCAAATGCAATGATAAACGACATTAAAGCCGTATTGGCATTGATCCCGAATTCCACTTTACCAAAATTCGGCATAATGGAGCGCTCCAGACCTACCATCGCTCCTACGAAAGCATTGACCAACACCAGTAAAGCAAACTGATACCTGTTTTTATGTAAGCCCTGCATGATAATCTGATTTTGGTAAGCAGCAAAAATTATAAAAGGGAGACTTTCCAGCCTCCCTTAATCATTCTAAAATGTAAATCAGGATGGCATAACCTTGCTCTGGCAAACGAAATCTGTCTTTGGCACATTTGTACTGCTAATCGCTCCGAAGCCACCAGCTATTTCAGTAAAATTCCTGTATCCTCTTGCCTGAAGAATAGAGGCAGCCATCATACTGCGATAACCGCCGGCACAATGCAGGAAGAAGTGTTGCCGGGGATCAACATCCTTAATCCAGTCGTTGACATATGCCAATGGTCTGTTATATGCATCTTCAACATGTTCTGCTGCATATTCACTTTCTCTTCGTACATCAACCACCTTATCCTTTCCGGGTCTGAATTCTTTAGCAAACTGCTCAGCTGTAATTCTATCAACTACATCGGCTTCTTTTCCTGAATTTAACCAGGCTTTGAAACCGCCTTTCAGATGTCCGAGAATATTATCAAAACCCACCCGGCTTAACCGGGTAACCGTTTCTTCTTCTTTACCTTCCTCAGTTACCAATAAAATAGCTTGTTTTACATCTATAATCAGGGCTCCGACCCATGGTGCAAAATCGCCGCCAAGGCCAATATTAACTGATTGTGGAATAAATCCTTTATAGAAAATTGCATTATCTCTGGTATCCAGAATCAAAGCATCAGTATTTTCAGCTGCTGCTTCAAATTCATCGGGACTTAAGGCTCGCATACCATTATTTAAAACAGTATCAAAATCTTCATAACCCTTCTTATTCATTGCAACATTATATCCGAAGTATGCTGGAGGGGGAAGAAGCCCATCGGTAACTGCCTTAATAAAAGACTCCTTATCCGGCTGATTCAGGGCATAATTCATCTTTTTCTGATTACCCAGAGTATCCATGGTTTCCTTCATCATATTCTTACCGCATGCACTGCCGGCACCATGTGCAGGATACACAATCACATCATCTGCCAGTGGCATTATTTTATTATACAGACTCTCAAACAGCAAACCGGCCAGCTCTTCCTGTGTCATATGCGCTGCTTTCTGAGCAAGATCCGGACGGCCAACATCTCCTAAAAAGAGTGTATCGCCACTGAAAATACAATAATCTTTACCATTTTCATCCCTCATCAGAAATGTTGTACTCTCTAATGTATGACCGGGGGTATGCAATACCTTAATAGTTACATCACCAACCTTAAATTCTTCACCATCCTTTGCAGAGATACATTCAAATTCACAGGCTGCATCAGGACCATAAACGATCGGAGCTCCGGTCTTCTTACTAAGATCCACATGTCCGCTAACGAAATCGGCATGAAAATGTGTTTCAAAAATGTATTTCAACTTAACCCCATCTTTGCTAAGCCTGCTTAAATAAGGCTCCACTTCACGAAGAGGATCTATAATGGCAGCTTCGCCATTGCTGGTGATGTAATATGCACCTTGTGCTAAACATCCGGTGTAAATTTGCTCTACATTCATCATTATAAATTTGACATAACAAAAATCGGTAATATTCTGTAACTGAATGGTAACATTGGTTACAATCAAAAAAGAAAGTATCAGGTTTATTTTCTTTGCAGAATCATGAATACTTCTGAATTCGCACGTTTTGGGAAAGAATTATAACAATCTTCAAAAGTTCTGAATTCAAAAGCATCAGTAAACAATTTCCGGTATTCAGCGTCTGTCCCACCAAAAGGAGGTCCTTGTTGCTCAAATTCTTTATTAAATAAGACACCCACAAGTTTACCACCCTGAGCGAGAAGACCTTTCATCGCTTCCACATAGCTCTGACGAAGCTTAGGATCAAGGGCGCAAAAAAAAGTTTGTTCAAGAATCAGATCATATTCGGCCTGATGAGTAAAAAAATCACCCAGAATGATTCTGATATTAGGATTGGATTGGAATTTTACCCTTAATCTATTAACGGGCTCAGCAGCAATATCAATTACACTAACATTTGTAAAGCCTTTATTAAGTAAATATTCAGCCTCATAGGAATTACCACAGCCCGGAATCAGAATTCTGAGATCTTTATTATCAAGCTGATCAATATAGGCTTTCAGTGGCGGGGATACTTCACCAAGATCCCATCCGGTTTCATTGGCTTTATAACGCTCATTCCAGAATTTCCCGTCCAGATTCCGTTCAGAATTCTCTGAAGCAGGATTATCAGATTGATGCTTTTCCATATTAATGACCTCCGCTTGAAGTTGGGAAAAATAACTCTTTAACAAATATGTATATACCCATGACCAG
>JBAZHY010000354.1:0-3302 GCA_041652175.1 Pedobacter sp. | reverse complement strand
TCGGGGCAAGAGGTTAATACTATTTTATATGTGAACGGGCAGGAATTACCGCTAAGATTGAGTAAGGGAGAATCTAAAACCCTGAATTTTGATTAAATTTCAATTTCGAACTGATAAAGGATATTATTGAATAATCTACCATGAAGAAAATACACAGGGAACAGGCTACAAAGTTTGCCTTTAATTTTATGGATCAACCACAACTCAGAGTAAAACCCGGAGAATCATTTGAAATTGAAACCTGGGATGCTGCCAGTGGTTTCTTTAAATCGGAAGCGGACAAAGCTATTCCTGCGAATCGTCCGGGCTTCGATCGTTATCCGCCTTTGGCAAATCCAATTGCCGGACCGGTTTTTATTGAAGGGCTTGAACGGGGAGATACGCTGGTGGTTAATATTCAGGAAATTGAAGTTGAAAAAATATCCTGGATAGCAGTAGGACCCAATCGCGGTCCCCTGGGCGATTCTTATCGCTGGTCTGAAATAGCCGGGGAATACAGTACTAAGATATTTCAGCATAGCCCCGGTCCGGGTGGTACTACAATGGATGGCACATTACATTTTAATGAAAAGATTTCATGGCCAATTACCCCATTTATAGGCACTCTGGGAGTAGCTCCCGACAGGGATGTATGCAATAGCCTGGAAGGTCAGGGCGATTGGGGTGGTAATCTGGATGTCCGTGATTTTAAACCCGGTAATAAGATCCTTTTACCCGTTTATCATGAAGGCGGATTATTTTATCTGGGAGATGTTCATGCCAGTCAGGGGGATACTGAATATACAGGAACAGCTGCAGAAACTCAGGCAAGGGTAAGGCTTTCTTTTGATATCATTAAGGGGAAGCGCCCTCCCGGGATCAGGATTGAAACGCCTGATTCAATTATTACACTTCATGCTTACCGTCCGCTGGAAGAAGCGGTGCATCAGGCTACTGTTTTTATGATGGACTGGCTGGTCAGTAGCTATGGATTCAGTCAGGTAGATGCTTATTGTTTTGTAAGCACCTGCCCCGATTTCAGAATTAATGTTTATCAGATGTGTAAGATAGGTAAGCTAAATTATGTTGCCGGAGCAGAAATTCCAAAGAGATATTTAACGGGCGTCTGAATTTTCATCCTGATATTTATAGAAATTCGCAGATAAGTATTAAACCTGAATTTTTTCTAAACGAATATGGTAAGCTTAAAAAATATCCAGACTGAGGTTGATACGGGGTATCTGTACCAGGTGCTGGCTGAGCATGAATCTGATGCTCAGGTAGCAAAGATATTTTATGATATGAGTGAGATTGAGATGAGCCATGCATTGGCGTTCATGAAAAAGAACAGACTTCCGGAATCTCAGATGCCGAAGCCATCAGGCAGGGCTAAAACACTCGAGTTTATTGGCCGGATTATTGGCTATGAATATGTTTTAGGTGTATTGCTGGATACTGAAAAGAGTATATCCACTGCAATTAAGGGAGCCAGACAGAAGAGTAAAACGGATGTTTCAATTTCAGATACCGCTCATGTACAGATATTACGTAATATTCTGAATAATCAAAAAGAGATATCGGGTTCTGCTTTAGCAAGATTTGAAAAGAGACATCGTTCTGTTGGAGGTAATGCCCTGCGTGCTGCTGTATTAGGGGGCAATGACGGCCTGGTCTCTAATTTTAGTCTGGTGATGGGTATAGCCGGAGCCAGCAGCGGACAGAATGAAGTGCTTCTCACAGGATTGGCAGGTTTATTAGCCGGAGCACTATCCATGGCACTTGGAGAGTGGATTTCTGTTAAAAGCTCGCAGGAGTTGTATGAAAATCAGATGGAGCTTGAAATGGAAGAGCTTGAAACAAATCCGGAAGGTGAAGAGAAGGAGCTGGCATTGATTTATATTTCGAAGGGGATTCCTGAAGATCAGGCTAAGCAAATGGCTGCCGAAATTATCGGAGATAAAGAG
Organism: Pedobacter sp.; assembly: GCA_041652175.1. Lineage (GTDB taxonomy): Bacteria > Bacteroidota > Bacteroidia > Sphingobacteriales > Sphingobacteriaceae > Daejeonella. The sequence continues at coordinate 1,359 of JBAZHY010000354.1, read as the reverse complement.
AGGGCTCATAAAATGCTGGTTAAAGAAGAGTTGGGAATAAATGCAGAAGATCTGGAAGGTTCGGCAATGGAAGCCGCTATAACTTCATTCTTACTTTTTGCATTGGGTGCAATTATTCCGGTTATTCCGTTTTTCTTTTTAAGTGGTATGACTGCCGTATTATTAAGCGCCGGTTTAAGTGCTGTAGGTTTATTTATTATTGGTGCTGCCATCACATTGTTTACCGGCAAAAGTGTTTGGTACTCAGGGATCAGGCAGATGTTGTTTGGTCTGGCTGCAGCTACAGTTACTTATGGGTTAGGAAGCCTGATTGGAGTTTCACTCGGAGGCTGATTGTAAATTTAATTTTTATATCATTTTGAGCTTAATAGCCGTTACTTTAAATTGTAACTTTTGTAACCTTATTTCCTTTTTGCTAATGAGATCTTTGTATGCAACAAAAAAGACTATATGGAAATATTAGGGTATATACTTGCAGTAATTGTGGGTGTTTCGCTGGGATTGATTGGAAGTGGTGGATCAATTCTTACCGTACCGATTCTGGTTTATATCATGGGAGTTAATCCGATTCTGGCTACTGCATACTCTTTATTTATTGTTGGTTCAACTGCTTTGGTGGGAGGTATTCAAAGTGCACTTCAGAAGAAAGCAGATTTTAAGACCGTCCTGATCTTTGGGATTCCATCTATCGCAGCTGTCTATCTTACCAGAATGTGGCTGGTTCCGCTGATTCCTTCGGAGCTCTTTTCGATCGGATCTTTGGTTATCACCAAGTCTGTTGGTATCATGATGCTTTTTGCAATCGTAATGATCCTGGCCTCTATCAGTATGATCAGGCCTTGTAATGATTGTGAGAATGAGGAAGAAAATAAACCAATGAAATATAACTACCCAATGATCCTGCTCGAAGGAACCCTGGTGGGTTTATTGACCGGATTGGTGGGTGCAGGTGGTGGATTTTTAATTATCCCTGCTTTGGTAATTCTGGCCCGTATGCCAATGAAACTTGCAGTTGGAACTTCTTTGTTTATCATTGCCGCGAAATCATTAATTGGTTTTATCGGAGATATTCAGGGGGGGCAGCTGATTGACTGGACAATACTTGGCACATTTACCGGCCTGGCAATACTGGGAATTTTTATAGGTATTTTTCTGGCAAAAAAGATCAGCGGCGAAAAGCTTAAAAAATCTTTTGGCTGGTTCGTTCTGGTCATGGGTATATACATATTTGTTAAAGAGTTATTTTTCCCAACTTCAAGCGGAGGTCATTAATATGGAAAAGCATCAATCTGATAATCCTGCTTCAGAGAATTCTGAACGGAATCTGGACGGAAAATTCTGGAATGAGCGTTATAAAGC
>JBAZHY010000353.1:0-3311 GCA_041652175.1 Pedobacter sp. | reverse complement strand
GGAAATCAAGGTCCTCACCAATTTGATGTGGCTCGTTGGGGACTCAATAAAAATGAACATCCGGTATCGGTCTTCTCTTCGGGTGGTATATATGGTATTGACCGGACTCAATGTGAGCAGGAAACTCCAAATACCCAAATCACTATAGCTAAATATGACGATGGTAAAATCCTTGAATTTGAAACCAGGGGAAGATATTCTAATGCTGAGTCAGGCCTTGGTATTAAGATCGGGAATATTTTTTATGGCAGCGATGGTTATCTTGAGATTGACGGAGATACCTGGAAAGCTTACCGCAAACAGGAGAAAGAACCTTTTGCAGGATCAAAAGCAGCAGGTACAGCAGAGGTAGCTTCCCTTACCGGTTCAAGTAACACAGAGCATTTTATAAATTTTCTTGATGCGATTAAATCCGGCAAAGATGAAACACTCCATTGCGATATCAATGAAGGCCATTATTCATCTGCAGTGCCTTTTTTAGCAAATATTTCATATCGTCTGGGACGCGAATTGAAGTTTATGGGTGATTATGAAAAATTTGCAAATGACCCGGAGGCTGATATCATGTTAAGCCGCAGATATCGCAGTCCGTATGTAGTTCCGTCAGAGGTTTAATTCATGAATGTTTTCTAAGATTATTTAACCTGTTAAAAATATAAGAGATGAAATTAACTGCGATACTGGTATTATTTGTTATTCTGTCAACAACTTTTGAGTCTATAGCTCAAAAGCAAGCTCAGAATTCTCAAAAATCAATAATTAAATTTGTTAAACATGAAGCTGATAAAAAGGTTGATGTAATAGTTGACGGAAAATTTTTTACCTCTTATTGGTGGCCGGATACTGTTTATAAGCCGATACTTTATCCTTTGCTTACTGCGTCAGGAACTCCCATTACACGCGGATTCCCCATAAAACCACGTGAGGGTGAACGACGTGACCATATTCATCAGGTAGGTAACTGGTTGAACTATGGTAATGTAAACGGTCTTGATTTCTGGGGTAATGGTTCAGAGGGAAAAAGGAATGTGAATGGTGGACAAATAAAGCATACCGGCATCGAAAAATTATCAGGTGGAATTGGGGAAGGCTTGATGATTACCACTGCAGACTGGATTGCTCCTGACGGTAAAAGACTTATTGCAGAAAAAACCGAATTACATTTTATAGCAAAAGGTTCGACCCGCATTATTGACCGGATCACTACCCTTACTTCCGGCGGTGAAGCAGTAACAATGAAAGATACCAAAGAAGGTAGTTTTGGAATTCGTGTAGCCCGTCAGCTTGAATTGCCATCAAAACAGGATGTTATCCTCACTGATGCCAAAGGCCATCCTACCACTGTGAAAAAAATGTCAAATGAGGGTGTAACCGGAAATTACAGAAGCAGTGAAGGAATTACCGGAGAGGCAATCTGGGGAAAACGTGCAAGATGGATGGATCTGTATGGAAATATCGGCAATGAAAAAATTTCTCTTGTTATCTGTGATCACCCTAAAAACCTTAGCTATCCAACCTACTGGCATGCACGGGGATATGGATTATTTGCAGCAAATCCTTTCGGTGTGAAAGATTTTACTGAAGGAAAACAAGAGTTGAATTATGTCATTCCGGCGGGTAAATCGCTGACCTTAAGGTACCGGATTGTAATTAGTTCGGGCTCTCATTTAACCGATACAGAAATTAATGCTTTTGCAGATAATTTCGCTTCTAAATATTAAATTAAAAACTTCTTCTATGAAAAATAAACGAAGAGATTTTTTAAAAATAACCAGCCTTGCTGGACTAACTTTAGCCAGTGACAGAGTACTCGGCGGGCTAGGATCAGAGTCTGATGTATATGAAAAACTAAATCAAAAGCCATACGCTAGTCAGACGGATTTGAGGAAGCAGGTTCGAATAAATGACAAGATTAAGGCAGACTTTGAGATGGCAAAAAATATTCTGAAGCCTACTCAAAAGCAGCTTGAACATGGCCTGGAATTGCATAAAAACTCTTTGGTGATTGATTGCTATGGCTTTATGCCCCGGGCTGCCTATGATGGTGCCTTGGTTAACTCTGCTATAAACTCAAAGGCATCCTCTTTGGAAATTCAGGATATGCAGGAAGATATGTCTATGACTCGTTTTGTTCTTGATAAAAAAGAAAGGGAGGAATTTGAAAACGCCTGGGAAGCCTCAGGGGTAACATGCGTTATTCAAAATGCCGGTGAAGAAGGCAATGATGTAAAGCGATTGCTCAAACGTTTGGCTCATTTTACCTATACCACTGATATGATGAGCGGCTTTGTAAGGAAAGCTGTGACGCCAGAAGATATTATCCAGGCCAAAAAGGAAAATCGTCATGCTCTTTACTTCTCTGGTAATGGTGTTCCTCTGCCTCAGGATTGGATTTCTGTAGAGGATGAATTAAGATATATCAGTATATTCTTTCAGCTGGGAATCAGAATGATGCATCTTACCTACAATCGCAGAAATGTGATTGGTGATGGTTGTGCAGAAAGGGCCAATGGTGGACTAAGTGATTTTGGCAGGGCAGTAGTAAAAGAGATGAATCGTGTTGGAGTGATAGTGGATATTGCGCATTCAGGATGGCAGACAAGTTTGGAAGCTGCCCAGCTTTCAGAACGGCCCATGGTAGCAAGTCACAGTACTATAGCGTCCGTTAATAAACATATTCGTTCAAAACCGGATAACGTTATCCGGGCTATAGCAGATACAGGTGGATATATTGGGATTTGCTGTATCCCAAGATTCCTGGGAGGAACAGGGGATATTTCTGCTATGATGAAACATATCGATTACGTGGTTAAGAAATTTGGCAGTGAGCATGTGGCAATTGGAACAGATATTTCATATACCTCACAGTATGCTGCAGAGGAAAATAAAAAAATCTCTTCTCTCCGACCGGGCAGGACTCGCTGGGAGGCTCTGTGGCCTGATGACGATTACAGGGAAACACCGGAAATGGTTCGGAGTATGTCCTGGACCAACTGGCCTCTGTTTACAGTAGGAATGGTTCAAATGGGATATTCGGATGAAGTTATTCAGCAAATTCTGAGCGGAAATAGCATAAGGGTAGCAAGAACGGCACTTTCCTGAAAATTTAATCATGCAAGCCTGACTGCCGCAGTCAGGCTTCATCCCATATCTGCGGGATTAAAAATCAAATTATATCCGATGAAAAACTGGAATTTTGGAATAATTGGAACGGGAATGATTGCTGATTTTCATGCAAAAGCAATTCAGGGTATAAAGAATGCTACACTGGCAGGTGTTTGTGGCTCTGATCCGATTAAGGCGGGTAAATT
>JBAZHY010000352.1:0-3328 GCA_041652175.1 Pedobacter sp. | reverse complement strand
AGATGTTGAGAAGCCATTTACATAAATTTCTACTGTATTCCAGCCTTCCGGTTCTACAAATATCTGGTGTCTTTCCCTTTCGGCGAATCTGTTTATTTTATCTTCGATGGAAGGACAATACCTTGGCCCTAAACCTTTAATCCTTCCAGTGAACATTGGGGATTTTTCAAAACCCTCTTTTAAAGTCTCGTGGACCTCTGTATTGGTATAAGTAATCCAGCAACATCTTTGTTCTCTTGGAAGTTCAATATTGGTATAAGAGAATCTTCCTTTTAATTCATCGCCCCATTGTTCTTCCATCTTTGAATAGTCAAGCGATCTTCCGTCTATTCTTGGAGGAGTCCCGGTTTTCATTCGACCGGCTTCAAATCCTAATTCTACTAATTGTTCCGTAATCCCTGTTGCAGATTTTTCAGCGGTCCGCCCTCCACCGAATTTTTTTTCGCCAATGTGAATAATCCCGTTTAAGAAAGTGCCATTAGTCAATACCACAGCATTCGCTTTGATTTTGATTCCTAATGATGTCCTTACACCACATACTTTATCATTTTCTACCAGGAGAGAGGTAACGGTATCTTGCCAGAAATCTACATTTGGAATTCTTTCTAGCGTTAAGCGCCATTCTTCTGCAAAGCGCATTCTATCTATTTGTGCTCTGGGACTCCACATTGCCGGCCCCTTGGAACTATTCAGCATTCTGAATTGAATAGTTGTTTTATCCGAGATTATTCCCGAGTAGCCACCCAAAGCATCTATTTCACGCACAATTTGTCCCTTTGCTACTCCACCCATGGCGGGATTACAACTCATTTGGGCGATAGTTCCCATATTCATTGTAATCAGTAATACCTTTGACCCCAAATTTGCTGCTGCTGCTGCTGCTTCACAACCTGCATGACCTGCGCCTACTACTATTATATCGTATTTATCGAACATTTTCTATGTTGTTCCACGTGGAACAATTGTTTTTTACAAAATTACTAATTACTTATTTAATAATTGTTTCACGTGGAACACGCTCAACAAGGAGACTAGTATTGTATGTATTCAGGTTGTTTCTAATAATATAGCAGATAAAAGAAAACCGTCAGGGAGTATTACGACAAACCAATGTGCTAATAATAATAAACCCAATGAACCATTTATTTTTAATGCTGATGTACTTATGATTTTAAAAAAGAAAGTGATGAAGAGTAAACAAAATCCAATTGATGTAATGAAATTAGACTGATTCATTGAATCCCTATTTTAATTCCGACAATTCCAGCCAACGTAAAGTCATTTCATCGACTTCATCTTTCATCTTTTTTATTTCTATAGCAATCTCAGATAATTTGGTATGATCTGTAATTCCGGAGTTGAGCTCATCTGTTGAAAGATTAATCCGATCCTCATACTCCTTAATCCGGGTCTCCAGATTTTCATATTCCTTTTCTTCTTTGAAGCTAAGTTTTCTTTTTGCCGATGCTGGCTCATTTTTCTTCGTTTCAGCTATTTGTTTTTCTTTTGAAGCTTTTTTAGGCTCATCTTGTTCCAATCTGTAATCAGTATAATTTCCATTATAAATCTGTACCACTCCATCTCCCTCAAATATGAAAAGCTGATCAGTAAGCCGGTCTATTAAATACCTGTCGTGCGAAACAAGCATTAAGATACCCGGAAAGTTAAGTAGAAAATCCTCGAGCACATTCAGTGTATCAATATCCAGATCATTAGTCGGCTCATCCAGTATCAGGTAATTGGGGTTTTTCATCAGAACCCTCATTAACTGTAAACGTTTCTTTTCACCTCCGCTTAATTTGTTTACCATACCATATTGCTTGGCAGGAGGAAAGAGAAAATGAGTTAAGACCTGGCTTGCAGTTAGGTTTTTTCCATCCGCCATAGTGATATATTCCGCAATATTCTTCACTACATCTATTACCCGTTCATCTTCTTTAAATTCCAGTCCGCCCTGGCGATAATAGCCAAATACAGTGGTTTCCCCTACATTTACATGACCATTGTCAGGCTTAATTACACCGGTTATAATATTCAGTAAAGTTGATTTTCCTGTCCCGTTCTTGCCTGCAACCCCTATTCTGTCGCCCTTTTTAAAAATATAGGAGAAATCATTGATTACAAGCTTCCCATTGAAGGATTTGTTAATATGATCGAGTTCCAGGATTTTGTTACCCTGTCTGGATACATTTACACTTAATTCAAGACTGGATTTAGCATTTCGGCTCCTGGTTTTTTCTTCCAAATCATAAAAAGCATCAATTCTTGATTTTGATTTTGTTGTTCTGGCTTTAGGCTGCCTCCGCATCCATTCCAATTCTTTTCTGAGAAGGTTGGCATTTTTACTGAATGTGGCATCTTCAGCCGCATCCATTTCGGCTTTCTTTTCAAGATAATAGCTATAGTTGCCATTGAAATTTTGAAGCTTCCCCCGATCCAGCTCAATAATCCTTGACGATACATTATCCAGGAAATACCGGTCGTGAGTTACTAAAAGTATTGTTTTATGACCACCGGTTAAATAGCTTTCAAGCCATTCTATAGTTTCAATATCCAGATGGTTCGTAGGTTCATCCAGAATATAAACATCAGGATCGTCAATTAATAATTTAGCCAAAGCCAGACGCTTTCTTTGTCCACCGGATAAAGTACTGATTTTCTGCTCAAGATTATGCACACCCATTCTGCCAAGAATAGTTTTGATCTCATATTCATATTCCCAGGCATTGGCATTGCTTAGCTCATCCATCAGGTTGTTGAGTAACTTTTCGTTTTGAACCTCCTGATTTACAGCCTCTTCGTATTTTCTGATCAGCTGCTGCCTCTCATTTCCGATAGAATAAATGAAATCGGAGATCGTGTTTTGATTCTGAAATTGTGGATCCTGCTCCAGATAACCAATTCTTAGATCACGTTCGGTTACCACTTTTCCGAGAGAGGGTGCAAGAATACCTGATAATATTCGCAGAAAGGTTGATTTACCTGTTCCGTTTATTCCAACGAGAGCAACACGGTCGCCTTTCTCAAGACCGAAATAAATATCTTTAAAAAGCCAGTTGTCATTAAATGAATGTCCTAATTGTTCCGTAGATAATATGCTCACGATAGATTGTGTATTTGTTTAGAAGGATATATAAATGTTCCTTTAAGGTCTTTTAATGCTTGATTCAGCATTGCTTTAGCAACAGTTTCTGCTTTGATACTCCTGTATTTTTTTAAGCCACCGACCATTAGAGGGTCAATAAGGGTGGTGAAAATATTAGCAATATATTCTGCAGGTCTTTTTTCCTGCCTTTCGCCTCTAAGAAATGATGGTTGATAAATATGA
>JBAZHY010000351.1:0-3336 GCA_041652175.1 Pedobacter sp. | reverse complement strand
CCCTTTGATTAAATTGTGAATTGATTAGTTTTATCTATAATTCAGGAAGTTGTCTTGTTAGAATTTGAATCCCGTTTAATTAGAATGTTACAGCATAATATTATCAAATAAGAGACTTTGGTCATATTTTGAACAGGGTTTTAGTTTTAGTTTTGTGTTTAAATTTATTCAATGAGGTCTTGTCTATTCATTTTTCTTTCGATATTAATCTATTCCTGCAATAATTCAGACGAGAGAATCAAGCCTGAAATTCAATCGATATCGCAATCTGTTTATGCATCCGGAGTCTTGAAAAGCAATGGACAATATCAGGCATATGCAACTGTTAATGGTATAATCGCTGAGATATTCGTATCTGAAGGAGATACAGTTAAAAAAGGTGAACCGATACTCAGAATTTCAAACGAAGTACAAAAGTTAAATGCTGAAAATGCCCGTTTAGCTGCAGATTATAATGATCTGGCTGCTAATAAAGAAAGGCTGAATGAAGCTGCATCCTTAATTGATTTATCGCGCAGTAAGATGAAAAATGACTCCTCAGTCTATTACAGGCAAAAGAATTTATGGGATCAGCAGGTTGGATCTAAAAACGAACTGGAACAACGTGAACTTGCCTATCTCAATTCCAGAAATGCTTACGCTAATTCAATTATCAGATACAATGAACTAAAACGTCAGCTCAGTTTTACAGCGTCTCAGTCTAAAAGGAATTTATCCATTTCGAAGACCCTCTCATCCGATTTTATACTCAAGAGTGAAATGGATGGTATAGTGTATAACATAAACCGGTCGGTAGGGGAAATTGTAGGGCCTCAGAACCCGCTGGCAGTTATAGGCAGTGCAAAAGATTTTATCCTTGAGATGCAAATTGATGAGAGCGATATTCTGCTTGTAAGGAAGGGTATGAAAGTACTGGTAAAGCTTGACAGTTATAAAGACAGAGTATTTGAGGCAGTTCTGACAAAGATCAATCCGCTGATGAATGAACGTACACAAACCTTTATGGTTGAGGCAGGGTTTATACAAAAACCTGAGCGTTTATATCCCAATACCACCTTTGAAGCGAGTATATTGATTCAAACAAAGGATAAAGCAATGCTGATTCCAAGAAAATATGTTTTTAGGGATTCACTGGTTCTTAAAGCAAACGGAGATACACAATTGGTAGAAATCGGATTGAAGGACTATCAAAAGGTAGAAATTCTGAAAGGATTACAGGAAACAGATGAATTGATCTTACCTCAGTAATGAATGTTAAACTTATCTTTTCGATCGCCAAATCACTGATGCTGGCTCGCTGGAGGCAAACCATGGTTGCTGCCTTTGGAGTAACCTTCGGTATAGCGATGTTTGTTAGTCTGTTAAGCTTTATGTCGGGTTTGAATGATCTTCTGGATGGACTGATCCTGAATCGTACAGCACATATACGTCTTTACAATGATGTTCAGCCAACAATTGAACAGCCGATTGATAAATTAGATGCTTATAAATCCTATCATAATTTTGTACAGTCTGTAAAACCTAAGCAGGAGCGCCCCGAAATTTACAATAATGCTGCGATCATGAAATTTTTGAAATCGGATGTCCGGATTTTAGGAGTTGCACCCAAAATTACCACACAGGTTTTTTATAATGTAGGCGTGATCGATCTGGCCGGTGCAGTCAATGGTATCGATGTGGAAGCTGAGAACAGCTTATTTAAATTTCAGGACTATGTGGTTGAGGGTAATTATATTGATCTTAAAAATACCCCGAACAGTATCATTCTCGGTAAGGGGCTGGCCGCAAAAATGCTGGTAACAATTGGAGACCTTATTCAACTGACCACCTCCCGTGGTGAGCGTACGCAACTCAAAGTAGTGGGAATTTTTCAGTCCGGATTGCAGGATGCAGACAATACTCAAAGTTATGCATCTATTTTAACTACTCAGAAGATGTTGGGTGAATCAGTAAGTTATGTCACCGATATCCAGATCAAAGTAAAGGATATTACTCTGGCTCCACAGATTGCCAAAGAATATGAGCACCTGTTTGATGTGGAAGCACTTGATATTCAGACGGCCAATTCGCAGTTTGAAACCGGGAGTTCGGTTCGGTCAATCATTTCATATGCAGTTGGAATAACACTGCTGATTGTAGCGGGTTTTGGTATTTACAATATACTAAACATGATGATATATGAGAAAATGGATTCTATTGCTATTCTGAAAGCTACCGGTTTCTCGGGCAAGGATGTGAATCGTATTTTTACCAGTATTGCACTAAGTATTGGAGTACTTGGTGGTTTGCTCGGACTATTCTTCGGTTTTAGCCTCTCCGTCCTTATTGATCATATTCCCTTTGATACGCCCTCTTTACCGACTATTAAAACCTATCCGATTAATTATAATCCCCGGTTTTATTTGATTGGAATCTTTTTTTCATTGATCACAACTTATTTTGCCGGATATTTTCCTTCACGAAAGGCGAGTAAAGTAGATCCGGTTATAATTATCAGAGGGAAATAAGATGGATCATAAAGTACTGGAGGCCAGAAATGTCAATAAATACTTTCACGATCCCATAACCGTGCAGGTTCTGAATAATGTCAGTTTCTTTCTGAACAAGGGAGAGTTTGTTTCAGTTACTGGTAAATCAGGCTGTGGCAAATCGACTCTGCTGTACATCATGTCAACCATGGATACCGATTATCAGGGCGAAATTTTGATTGACGGATTAGTGATGTCCGGAAAGAGTGAGGCCGATCTCGCCCTGATCAGAAATGAGAAGATTGGCTTTGTCTTTCAGTTTCATTATTTGTTAAATGAATTTTCAGTATTGAAGAATGTGATGCTTCCTGCTTTGAAATTGGGCAAATATACACAGGGAGAAATTGAGCATCGCGCTTATGAGAAGTTAAAGGTTCTTGGTATTGAAAAAGAAGCACTGAAGAAACCGAATCAATTGTCAGGCGGACAAAAACAGCGTGTAGCCATTGCCCGTGCATTAATTAATGACCCATTGATTATTATGGGAGATGAGCCAACAGGGAACCTGGACAAGAAGAACAGTGAAATTGTTTTTGATATTTTTAAAGAGCTGGCCAATGTTTACCATCAGTCATTACTGATCGTTACGCATGATAATGAATTTGCTTCGCGCACCAACCGGATTATAGAAATGGAAGATGGGCGGATTATTTCTAAATGATCTGAATTCCTGGGATTTTATTGATTTTGATTGCCGGTTGGAATTTGTATGATATCTCCGGCAATTGGCGTTAATATTTATTACTCCGGCGAACAAGCGCATATATCTTCTACTTCCTGCAGTATTTTCTGAATTCTGCCGGGAGAA
>JBAZHY010000350.1:0-3343 GCA_041652175.1 Pedobacter sp. | reverse complement strand
GTACTGCCCTTAAATCAGCTCCTCCTTCGATAAGGTGGGTGGCGAATGAGTGTCTGAAGGTATGCGGACTAATGTTTTTTTTAATCCCTGCAGTTTCTGCAAGATCTTTTATAATCAAAAATACCATTACTCTTGACAAAGGGCTTCCACGTCGGTTTAGAAAAACGAAATCTTCATTGCCTGGTTTCACTGGGACATGAACCCTGATTTCATGAATATAAAGCCGCAGATACTTAATTGCTTCAGATCCGATTGGTACAAGGCGCTCTTTATTACCTTTACCGGTAATCTTAATAAAATCAATGTCCAGATACAGGTTTGATAATTTAAGTCCTGTTAATTCAGATACCCTTAATCCGCTACCATATAATATTTCCAGCATTGTTTTATTCCTCATTCCCTCCGGTCTGGAAAGGTCGATTGCATCAATAAGCTGATTAATTTCGATAATACTGAGCGTATCGGGTAATTTTCTGCTCATTTTTGGACTTTCAAGTAAGGCTGATGGATCAATGGTAATCAGTTTCTCCAGCAGCAGAAATTTGAAAAAAGCTTTTAAACCTGATAAAACCCTCGCCTGGGTCGGAGGGAGCATGCCTAATTCGTTAACCCAAACTAAAAATAATTTAAGGTCTTCTGAGTTTACTTCCAAAGGAGTATTTTGCACAGATTTCGTCTGAAAATACTGATAAAGCTTTTCTACATCATGTAAATAAGCATCAATGGTATTCCCGGATAATGAACGCTCTAATTTTAAATACGATTTAAAGCTCCTGAGTGCTGATTGCCAATCCAAATTATTTTATAAGTTTGAGTATTGAAATAATAAATACCGAAATAATCGATGAAAATACAGATAATTAACGGTCCAAATTTAAATTTACTGGGCGTTCGTGAGAAATCAATATATGGAGACAGCAGCTTTGAGACTTATTTAGAAGAACTCAAGTCAAAATACAGCATTATTGAAATTGATTATTATCAAAGTAATGTAGAAGGGGAGATTATCAATAAACTTCACGAAGTTGGGTTTAGTTATGATGGAATTATTCTTAATGCAGGTGGTTATACTCATACATCAGTTGCTATTTCAGATGCGATCGCCGGAATAAAAACCCCGGTAGTTGAGGTTCATATTTCAAATATTTACGCAAGAGAAGAATACAGACATATCTCTCTGACAGGTAAAAACTGTAAGGGTGTTCTTACCGGATTTGGTCTGAATGGTTACCATTTGGCTTTGGAAAGCTTCCTATAGATCCCTGAATTTCTTAATTCCTTTTACAAAATATTGCCAAACAATGCTTTTTTCATACGTTGCAGTATGATTAAATTGGCTTTTACTGATAGATTGTGCTTTTTGTATATTCTTGTTTAAGTTTTTAAAGAAATAAATATGTGCTTTACTTATAGCTTTTGCATTCTTAGGCCTGGCTTCTATTAAGAACTTTATTAAAGAAATCAGATCGAGCCAGAATCTGATAAAAATTATTGAAAGTGATTTATTAGCCGGCAGATTTTTTAATAACAGAACCAGATTATTCCTGAAATTCAGATAAGTTTTAAAGGGATTTTCAGCATGAAGCGTGCCACCACCTACATGGTAGACTTTGGAATCAGAACAGAACATAATTCTATATCCCATATTTTTTAATCGCCAGCAAAGATCAATTTCTTCCATGTGTGCAAAGAAATCTGAATCCAGTCCGCCTGCTTCAATCCATTTACTTTTTTTGATAAACAGGGCAGCGCCTGATGCCCAAAAGATTTCAGAGTTACCATCATATTGTCCGTTATCCTCCTCAAGGGTGTCGAAAATTCGCCCTCTGCAAAACGGATATCCATATTTATCGATAAAACCACCGGCAGCACCGGCATATTCAAATAAATGTTTATTTGTATATGACAATAGTTTAGGTTGTGCTGCGGCAATTTGATTATCGCTTTCCATTAAAGAAATAACCGGCTCAATCCATTTTGGATCAACCTCTACGTCTGAATTTAAAAGGATGAAATAGTCCTGATCTAATTGCTCAAGGATTTTATTATAACCACCGGCAAATCCATAGTTTTGATCATTTTTAATAATCCTGACCTCAGGATAATTATCAGATACAAATTCCAAAGATCCATCTGTTGATGCATTATCGCCTATGATAATATCCAGATTTGAATAGGTAGAGTTTAAAACTGATGGAAGGAATTTTTTCAGATAATTCAAACCATTCCAGTTTAAGATAACTACTGCAACTTTAGGTTGATCAGTCATTGTTTTTGTTTTAAATCTGCCGGACTGAATTTCCATCTTTTATGCGACCATAACCAGAATTCGGGCGCAAGACGTATATTCTTTTCCAGTTCTTTTGTATGAAGGTTAGTGATTTCGAAATCCCGTGTCAAGCCTGGATTCTCTACAATAGGTTCAATTAGGCATTCATAATATCCTCTTTTTATGCGTTTTATATTAAAATATATTATAGGGTTATTATATTTCAGGGCAATTTTTTCCACGCCTAAAAATATGGCAGTAGGCTGGTTCAGGAAATTTGTAAAATAATTAGATTCTTCTTTCGGCGGTGTTTGATCACCGATCAGAGCCAAAACATAAGGTTTGTTTTTGTATTCAACTAATTTTCTGAGTGTATATTTCATGGGTACCAGGATAGCCCCGAACTTCGACCTCATTGCATTAATTAATTTTTCAAAGCGTTTGTTGCTTAATGGTTTATAAACAATGAGTACGTCTTCCTGTAATTGCTGGGCAATTGCAATAGAGGCCCATTCCCAATTGCCATAATGTCCGGAAACGGCAATGACAGATCTTCCAGCTTCCAGATAAGAAGTGATCGCAGATAAATTTTTAAATATAAAACGCTTCTTGATTTCTTCCGAACTGATTGTGAATGACTTAACGGATTCAATGATCAGATCAGCCAGATAATGATAATAGCGCTTTTCAATTGTTTTAATCTCTGCAATCGATTTTTCAGGAAAAGAGTTTTGTAAATTATTAAAAACAACTTTGCGCCGGTATCCGACAAGGTGATACAGGATCAAAAAGAGCAGATCCGAAATTAGGTAAAGTATCCTGAAAGGGAGGAGAGATATCAAAAAAAGCAATCCTGAAACGATTCTGAAGACAATTATTTTCATCTGATGGTGCAAAATTAAAAATATAGCACAGAATCATTCAAGCATAACATTAAGGGTTATGATCAATTTTTTGTTAATTTCTGCATCTTTACACAAACTTAAACAAACGATGGAAAAAGGAGCAGTAATCCCTTTATTTTATCTTCCGCCAATTGAGTATTTCAGTAAGCTTTTTGAGTATCAGTCGGCT
>JBAZHY010000349.1:0-3346 GCA_041652175.1 Pedobacter sp. | reverse complement strand
TGTAATTTATTTTTACTCCCCCTAAAAATGGGGACTGCAAAGATAGCAGTTTTTCACTAATGCGCAAATAGTTTTTGTGAAAATGTGAGGGCTTTAATTACCTCCCAAAATGATCGGGGCGTTTTTACTATTGCCCATTATGATGACCTTGGTATTCGGAGAAAGAGCGATTTCTTTCTGGGCTTTAATGGTTTCGTATTGCAGTTGCTTATCACTTAAGCCTGTGGATAGGATCTTCTGATAATCGGCGATACCCTGAGCCTCTACCCGTTTACGTTCAGCTTCCTGTCTTTCCTTTTGGAGTACAAAGGTCATTTTTTGGGCATCCTGCTCAGCATTGATTTTAGATTCAATTGTAGTTTTTACTGATGCTGGCAATGTGATATTTCGTACCAGGAGTTGCTCAAGTTCAAGCCCTCTGCTGGTAAAGCTCTTATTAATTGTTTGAAAAATTTTATTCTGGAATTCATCCCGTTTACTGGAATACAATGCCACCGCATCATAAGCTACTGCATTATCCCTGATAGCAGTCCGGGCAATTGGTCTCACAATCTTATCCAGATAGTCTGTACCAATGGTACGCAGAATTTCAGGGGCAGAGGTAGGTTTAACCTTAAAAAGTACTGAAAGGTCAATAATTACTTCAAGTCCGTCCGCAGAAAGCACCCTGATGGCATCATCTGCAGCAGCCCCACCTTCATCATTAACCCCGGACATGGTATAATTCAATGTTTTTACATCAAAGGTTGTGACCTCCATTAATGGGTTAACAATATTTAAACCACTGTAAAGAACATCTGAATTGACTTTTCCAAAAAGTGTTTTCACTCCAACCTGACCGGCTTCAATGACTTTAAGCATAGAGAATGAAAGTCCGATAAGAATCACAATAACTCCTGCAATACGAATCATAACACTATATCCTGAAAGAGGAGTATCTTGTGAAGCAATAAAATAGCTTAGGAGAAGTATAAAAATTCCTATGATTGTAATGAACATAATTATTGCTTTAGGTATCTTTTAAAGTTAGGCAAATTTTTCTGGATTTTGACTTTTCATGAATAGCATCAATTTTGAAATGCTGGATTTTTTCATGAAAATTAAAATTAAGCTGATCTGAAGAGGTGATTTATCAATTGGTCAGGGCTTTTAATTTTGGCCATCAGTTACGAATGATTTATTTAACCCAAAGACTTTATTTACGTAATTTTACAGAAAATCGGATATAGTGTTGAAGCGGTAATCCTTTTGTTTCAAATATCCAATGAATGAATCCATTCGTTCAATCATTTTATTGCCAGAATTCCTGCTTACATATCCGGGAAAACCGAACCTTTCTTTATCCTGCAAATCTATGAACTCCCAGGGATGAAAATAGATATTTAGGTAGCCGTCATTCTTGTAAGTTCTTTCAGCCAGCCACTGATAGATACTTAAAGGTAAATTATGAAAGGATAGCCAGAATAATGGAAATCGTAATAGTGGAGTGACAGATGCTGGTAGCTGCCAAATTCCTTCTTCTTTATAGAATTTTCTTGGTTTTGCTAGATTATTATATCTCCCTGGCAACCAGATTGGGTTAATAGAGCTGTTATATGAATAGCCTGCTTTGGTAATTTCATGTTCATCAACAGGTTTCATTCGCGCCATGCGATATCCTTTTATTTCCTGCCCTGAAAGTTCCTCCAGAGCTAGTTTCGATGAAGCCAAATGAGCATTTTCGAAACTGGAATGATAATAACCATGCGAAGCAAGTTCATGACCGTTCTCTAAAATCCTCCTGATAACCTGCGGAGCATTCTGAGCAAATACTACTGTACTGAAAAAGGTGGCTTTAATTTGATGTTTATCCAGAATATCAAGTATACAATTGGTGCCTTGTTCAGAAATGCTGATTTGATCTCTGAATGATATCGCCTTATTGTACTCAAATGGCATATCAAATTCTTCAATATCGAAACTTAGAAGGACCAAATTAATTCTTATTTAGTATTTGTAGAACGAATAATATAGTTGGGCCTGTTTTTGACCTGCATAAACATTTTCCCGACATATATACCGATAATTCCAAGGATAATCAGCTGCAATCCGCCAAAAAATACGATTGTCATAATAATGGAAGCCCATCCCGAAACTTCTTTTCCACTATGAAAAGCATATAAAACATAAGGCAGATACATTACAGATAGCATTGAGAAAGCGAAACCCAGATAAATGGCACCATAAAGTGGTCTGACAGAGAATGAAGTTACACCCTGCAGGGCGAATCTGATCATTTTCTTTAAGCTGTATTTACTTTTGCCACAGTATCGCTCGTTTGGGTAATAAGGAATCGAAATATTCCTGAAACCTACCCATTTGATCAGTCCTCTCAGAAAAGGGTCATTTTCATGGAAATTTCTGATAACAGAAATGACAGCCTTATCCAATAACCTAAAATCAGCTGATCCGGTTTCAATCTCCACATCTGAAAGGCTGTTCATTGTTTTGTAAAACAAATTGGAAGTCATTCGCTTACTATATGGTAGCTTTTTATCCTCCTGACGAATGGTATAAACAACTTCATAGCCTGATTCCCATTTTGCAAGCATTTCAGGGATAATTTCAACCGGATGTTGCAGATCACAGTCCATACAGATTACACAGTCGCCACTGGCATGATCAAGTCCGGCTTTGAGGGCAAGCTGATGACCAAAGTTTCTGGATAATTCTATAAAGTAAAGCTGCCCATTTGTTTCAATTAGTTTCCTGATCGTTTCCATGGTATTATCTGTACAACCATCAGCTACCAGAATTATCTCATAGCGGTAGCTCATTGTGCTAAACAGTTTTTCAATTACCTCGACGATTCTTGGTATGTTTTCTGTTTCATTGAATGCAGGAATAACAATTGAGACTAACTTACCCGGCAACATAATTCTTAAAATTTTTAAAATCGATGATTAACATTTGATATACAATAGTGAACCAAATAAGTACACATGGTAATGCTTTCAATGAGTAGGGCCTGATGTATTGATCGCGAATAGACTTTGGAAATAAATCTGAAGGCGACATGCTGGTTAGTAAAAAGGCAAAGAGAAACAAAAACAATATGCCGGTATTTTTTTGCGAAGGCTGAATCATGAACCAGATAGACACTCCGGCAAATGCAATAATATAGGTAGGTGATTCAGATCCTGAACTGAAGATAACTGTAAAGATCAATACTGAAGACAGAAGCATTAGTCTGAAGCTTGTATACTGATATTGACTGGCTCTTGCGTATGGCAAAAAAAACAGGAATAATCCGCCGGCTAGAAAAGGTAGATTCGGGATACTTGCATCATGCATTACTCTGCGAACG
>JBAZHY010000348.1:0-3348 GCA_041652175.1 Pedobacter sp. | reverse complement strand
ACGCTGCCAGAGTGAAGAAAGAGTTGGTTGAAAAGCTTGCTGGTGCAAAAATTAAGACTACCCCGGTGAGTATTCTTGGAACCGCCGAGCGTACACCGGTAGAGGTAGTGGTGCGTGGAAGTCAGCTGGATAGTGTAATGAAATTTGCTGAGGTTGTAAAGGGTAAGCTGGAAGCCATTAAAGGTACTACAGAGGTTAAACTTTCAGTAGAAGGAGGTAATCCTGAGATCAGGGTACAGGTCGACCGTGATAAAATGTCTGCTCTGGGATTAAATCTTCAGACAGTTGGTGCAAGTATGCAAACCGCTTTCAACGGAAATACTGATGGGAAATTCCGTCAGGGAGAGTATGAATATGATATCAATATCCGTCTGGATAATTTCAACAGGAAAAGCCCGGATGATGTCAGAAACCTCACTTTTATCAATACTTCCGGGCAAAAAATCAAACTGGATCAGTTTGCTTCTGTTGTAGAAAGTTCAGGTCCTTCAAGATTGGAGCGTCAGGATAAGACCACAAAAGTGTCAGTACAATCGCAGGTGGTTGGAAAGCCTTCAGGTACGGTTGTTGCTGAACTGGATGCGGTAATTAAAGATCTTCCCCGTCCAGTCGGTGTAAATTACATTTTTGGTGGTGATATGGAAAACCAGTCGGAAGGTTTTGGAACCCTTGGAGTGGCCTTATTGATGTCTATTATAATGGTTTACCTGATCATGGTAGCTCTTTATAATAACTATATTCATCCATTTGTAGTCTTGTTCTCTATTCCATTATCAATTATTGGAGCATTATTGGCATTGGCTTTAACCAATAACTCCCTGAATATCTTTACCATATTAGGATTGATCATGCTGATCGGACTGGTAGCTAAGAATGCCATTATTCTGGTCGATTTTACTAATCAGCAGATTGAAGAAGAAGGGAAATCAGTCCGTGAAGCATTAGTTGCAGCTAATCATGCACGTTTAAGGCCGATCCTGATGACAACGATTGCTATGGTTATTGGTATGCTTCCGATCGCACTTGCCAGCGGAGCAGGAGCGGAGTGGAAAAATGGATTGGCATGGGTAATTATCGGTGGACTGTTAAGTTCCCTGTTCCTGACTCTGATCATTGTGCCGGTTGTTTATGAAGCATTTGATAAGATTATCAGAAAGTTCACCAAAAATGCTGTTAAACAGGATATTGATGCCCTGTTAGAAGAGCATTATATAGATCCGGAGCATCCGGTAAAGGACCATACTTCGGTTTCCTGATTAAATAAATAGCGTCCCCGGATATCATCTGAGGACGCTTTTCTTCTCTTTTACCCCCTTCTTTTCTAAAGCTTTCAACCGTATAAGGCTGTTGAAAACTATTTCTTTGTTTAAAACTCAGTCATCTTCCTCAGTATTTTAATATCTACATTTACGATCTAGTTCTTATACATAACTATTCAGGTTCATTCGCTCCTGGCGGATGATTAAAAGGGAACCGTGTGAAATTCACGGGCTGACGTGCAACTGTAATCCGTAAAAACGGGAAGCCAGACACCTGCCATAATGGTTTTGTTCAAAACTTTCACGACTAAAGTTTTGGCGAAAGCTCTCCTCTCCTTTACAGGGATTTGTTGCCTTTTGTCAATTCTTGTCACCCAACAAAAACAAAAGATGATGCAACAAGAAGAAAATCTATTAAAAGAAAACAAGGATCGTTTTGTTATCCTGCCCATTAATTATCCGGCAATCTGGGAAATGTATAAAAAGCATGAAGCCAGTTTCTGGACTGCCGAAGAAATTGACCTTTCAGGGGATTTAAAAGACTGGGCAAATCTGAATTCCGGCGAAAAGCATTTTATATCTCATATACTGGCTTTTTTTGCAGCCAGCGATGGTATTGTGAATGAGAATCTGGCCGTAAACTTTATGCGGGAAGTACAGGTTCCCGAAGCCAGGTGTTTTTACGGTTTCCAGATCATGATGGAAAATATCCATTCGGAAACCTATGCACTTCTTATCGATACTTATATTAAAGATCCGGTCGAAAAGGATCATCTCTTTCATGCCATTGATACCGTTCCTGCAGTAAATAAAAAAGCAGAATGGGCCTTGCGCTGGATTGAGAACGGCAGTTTTGCTGAGCGTCTGGTAGCCTTTGCTGCTGTTGAGGGTATCTTTTTCAGTGGCAGCTTTTGTTCTATTTTCTGGCTTAAAAAGAGAGGATTGATGCCCGGGCTGACCTTCAGTAATGAACTGATCAGTCGGGATGAAGGTCTGCATTGTGAGTTTGCCTGCCTGCTTTATCAAATGCTTTCCAATAAATTAACAGAGAATCAGGTCCATGAAATTATCAAGGATGCAGTGGAAATTGAAAAGGAGTTTATTACTGATGCCTTGCCGGTAGAGCTTATAGGTATGAATGCCAAACTGATGCAGCAGTATATTGAATTTGTGGCCGATCGCTGGGCAGATGAATTGGGTTGTTCGAAAATATATAATGCCTCAAACCCATTTGATTTTATGGAAATGATATCCCTTCAGGGAAAAACTAATTTCTTTGAAAAGCGGGTAGGGGACTATCAGAAGGCGGGGGTGCTTTCAGGTAAGGAATCTCATAACTTTTCGCTGGAAGAGGATTTTTAATCCAACATCCTGTGTTTATTGTCTTCATAAAATAATTAATCCTTAAATCCAATCATTCATTATCATGTTTGTAATTAAAAGAAACGGAAGAAAAGAAAGTGTCAAGTTTGATAAAATTACTGCCCGCATTCAGAAATTATCATATGGACTTAGTCCGCTGATAGACGCTGTAGACGTAGCCAAAAAAGTGATTGAAGGTCTTTACGACGGAGTAAGTACCACTGAACTTGATAATCTGGCTGCAGAAACGGCTGCTTCACTCACTACAAAGCATCCTGATTATGCTTTGCTGGCAAGCCGTATTGCCGTAAGTAATCTGCATAAGAATACAACTAAGTCTTTTTCTGAAACGATGTTGAAGCTTTATCATTACTCAGATGCAGTTTCGGGCAGAAAGATGCCATTAATCGCGGATGACGTAATTGAGATCATTCAAAATAACGCAGATCTGCTGGATAGTTCCATTATTTATGACCGGGATTTTGGATTTGATTATTTCGGATTTAAGACGCTGGAAAAGTCCTACCTGCTTCGTATTGACGGAAGTGTTACTGAACGTCCTCAGCACATGTATATGCGGGTGGCCATCGGAATTCATAAGAACGATCTGGAAAGTGTTATCTTAACCTATAACCAAATGAGTGAACGCTGGTTTACACATGCCACACCTACTTTATTTAATGCCGGAACCCCTAAACCCCAGATGTCGTCCTGTTTTCTTCTGGCA
>JBAZHY010000347.1:0-3373 GCA_041652175.1 Pedobacter sp. | reverse complement strand
GACTGTAGGACGTAGTTCTGTATTTGATTTTTGGTTCAAATTCTTTTGAAATCTTATCGGTACTGAAAGTTTTAACTTTAGGTACCGATACAGCTTCAGGGGAGTATTTTCGAAAACCCAGACTTTCCAGCAGGTCATAAGCACCAAAGAGCAGACCTTTTTTAACTCCTCCTAAAATGAGAATATTGTTTCCGGAGACGATGATTCTAAATCCGGCTTCTGGTAACGATGCGAAGTCGGTATTCTTACTTCCGGCCTGCAGGGTTTTTCCAATATAAATTCCATTGGAGACCTTTGCGCTGCCTTCTTCGATGATTGGAATCGGCTTTGAAGCTAATTTCGAGAGATGCTCTTTCAGTTGCGCAGCTGATTGCTTTTCAATCTCAGAAGCATTCGTCGGAATAACTATAGTATAATCTGAAATATTGCCCGCTGCAATCTGACTGCCGGGCAGGGTATCCCTGAAGTTTGCACTGATCGCTCCCGGAATAAAGCTAAGTCCGGTTGCAATAATTCCGCTGGTTTTTAAAAAATTGAGTCTGGATATTTTTTGGTTAGTATGATCTCCCATTTTAAAGAATCTGATTTTAGTCGATTCAATTTATGAATAAAGACATGGAAATCGTAGAAATAAGTAGTGTTTAATACAAAATAATTGTCACCATGCCCTGATGATTCCAATAACACCCACCATGATCCAGAACAGATTCAGGACTGTATAAGCCTGGTCCTTTTTTAAAATGGCGCACCAGGATAACAGTGCAGCATCGGCGGTATTGAAAATCCAGACAAAAAGGAAAGGACTTTCAGGCCCGAGCCAGCTCACCAGTGTAAAGCTTATAATGCGCATAATTACGCCGATCATTTCAAATGTTCTGATATGATTGAGTACGAATAGATTCATTCTGTAGTATTGGGAGTATTGACTCGAAACAGGTTTTTGAATTGATTGATCTTTGCAGGATATTCCGGTGCCCATTATCAGAACACAGAAATTTATTGGGAGATCCTTATTTTAATGTAAAGGAGCTTGTTATGGCAATACATGAATTTCTGGATAGGGAATGTACCCCAACGATGGTTCGGCTATGTTTTCCGGCATCACCTAATACCTGATTGAACAGATCAGAAGCTCCATTTGCTACAGCAGGGCCTTCAGACCAACCTTCGGCATTTTGAAAGTAAATATCCAAATGATTGAGGCCTTCTATTTTTTCAAAGCCAATGTATTTCTGGATTTGTCCGATAATATTCAGGGCACATAGTCCTGCAGCTTCATAACCCTGATCGGTACTGATATCAACACCTAAACGGCCCGCATGTTGTATTTGCCGGTTTTTAAATGGAAACTGAATGGCTACCCAGGCTATTTTTCCACGGATATTAACAGCTTCGTATGAGCCTCCGGGCTTTGGCAAATTATCGTAATCTATATTGAGTGCATTGATATTATTCAGGATATCCATTTTTGATATTGTGTTATTCGGTTTGAGCCGTTTAATTCATTTTAACAAAGATATAAAGGCTCAAAGCTTTTCTGCTATTTTGATATTGATTTTGAACTCCGGATTGTCAAATACGTTTTTAGAGAATTTATAACGACTATAACTATCGATATCAATGAACCCATTTTTCTCAATAAAATCCCCGCTGAAGATGAGCTGATCTCCGGGCTTTAAATCCTTCAGACTAAGGGATAATTGCTCATCAGCAGCTGAACCCCGCAAAACGATTGACTTTTCAGCACTTTGGTTTTCCTGATCCATATTTATAACTAACAACAGATCCGTTATCGCGGGATTACGTACGTTCTGTTTTATTTCGATAAGCTTTGCCTGCCATTTATTGAAATTTAAGTTCAGACTATCCTTAACGTAAGCTTTGGTATCTGCAACACCCTGATCAAGAACCGCAGCTCTCAGGGCTTTATCTTCTTCTGCTGCATTTACTTTATCTCTGATATCCCTGACAAAGTTTATGAAACTTATTTGCTCTGCCGGGTGTTTATCTTCAATGGCTTTTTGTCCGCAGGATGAAAAGCCAAGTAGGATAAGAATAACGATTAAGTTTTTCATGGGGTTTACCTCGTTTTATTTAAAAATAGCACTCCAAAATTAGTTAAATCAAAAGTTTTACTCAGCACCGGGTTTTAACAGTAGTTTACTCACACTTGCTTTTTCAATTTTTTCCTTTGAATAGTAGATCGGGAAATACTGATCCTTAGCCCATGGCCCGAAAAGATTACGGTAGAAAGGACTGTCAGGATTGCCCGATTGCCCCGGACCATTCGTTGCCATTGCTGCATCCCAGTTGCCGGTGTTGACAACCATTCTGAACGAAGCTCCGGTACTTTGACGGAGATTTCCTCCGGTTGATCCCGGCGTATCACCATAACCTCCGCGTGGAAGCGGACCGAGATCAAGTTTAGATTGAAGACTGTCCTTTACCAGTGAGCCGAGGGGGTGGGCCATATACGTATGTTTATACTTTTCTTGTCCATATAGCCATTTGCTCATATCCGGTCCCAGTTTATTTTCCAGTTCTTTGATACCTTCAGTAAAAGCTTCTGCAATGAACCGATCTCTTCCTGCTTTGGGATTTGTACCGAATTTATTATCCGGTTTCATGATCCATTCAATCAGTTTACTGGTCTGAAGGCTAATCAGTTCCTGAGCAGGTTCAGGAACAAATTGCTTTTTGCCCATTTCCTTGATTTTGTTTTCCCAGGCAACATAAATAGCAGCTTCGATGGAGTTCGGATTGAGTTTAAAATCCCAGTTCCTGAGTTTGTTACGTGCTTCGGCAGCTTTATCCTCCAGTTTCAGGTTCTGAAGTAAGGGAGTGATTGTTCTTGCCGGAATAGAAAGATAATCAACCTGTAAGGCCTGCATGTCGCTGATGGTCAGTTTTTTACCGCTGCTGAGTACTTCATTGATTCGGTTGCCGCGGTAAGGATCAGCCCAGACATATCCGATGGCATCCCAGTGTTGGTAAGTATCAGGGGTAACATTCTGATTTGCGGTGGCCCAGAACCCTTTTTCGGGATTGTAAACGTTCGGTCTCTCTTTAATCGGTAAGTAGCCATCCCATTCAAAACGACCATCCCCCGGAACCGGAACCAGACCACTAGATGTTTTCCGTACAGGAGAAATTCCCACAACCTGCCATCCGATATTGCCTTTTTTGTCGGCCCATACCATGTTCAGGCTTGGAATATGACTGTAGGAGCAGGCCTCGCGAAACTCTTCCCAGCTTTTGGCCTGATCCATGCGTAAAGAGGCAAGGTAAGGGGCACCACCGGGTTCAAGCCATCCGCAGCGGACAGCATAGGCTTTTTTATGAACAGAATCGACATAAGTTACCGGTCCGTGAA
>JBAZHY010000346.1:0-3375 GCA_041652175.1 Pedobacter sp. | reverse complement strand
AGGATCTCAGATTTTCCGTCGGCACCTTTAACTTTCTTATAAAATCCCTGTTTAGTTTTATCTCCCAGCCATTTATTCTCCTGCATTTTCTTCACATAATCAGGCAGACTGAAGAGGCTGTGTGCTTTATCATCCGGAAGATTGTTAAACAAACCGGATGCTACATTGATCATGGTATCCAGACCCACAACATCTGTGGTACGGAAGGTGGCAGATTTAGGTCTTCCCAGGGCAGGACCGGTATATTTATCGACTTCCTCAACAGTAAGATCCATTTTTTCAACCAGATGCAGTAATGCCATAATTGAATAAACACCCACCCGATTAGCAATAAATGCCGGAGTATCTTTACAAAGTACTGTAGTTTTACCAAGGAATTTATCGCCGTAGTGCATCAGAAAATCGATTACATCAGACCTGGTTTCTTTGCTGGGAATGATTTCAAGTAATCTGAGATAACGTGGTGGATTGAAGAAGTGGGTTCCGCAGAAATGTTCACGAAAATTATCCGAACGGCCTTCAGCCATCAAATGGATCGGAATACCCGAGGTATTCGAGCTTATCAGTGTATTGGGAGTTCTGAACTTTTCTACCTGCTCAAAAATCTGCTTCTTTATATCAAGACGCTCAACAACCACCTCAATAATCCAGTCGCATGAGGCAATATCCTTCATATTATCCTCAAAATTCCCGGTAGCTATTTTGTTCGCCGTTTTATTGGTAAAAACAGCGGAGGGATTAGACTTAAGAGTACTTTCCAGTGCTAAATTAACAATGCGGTTTCTGACATTCTTATTGGTCAGATCGAGGCCTTTAGCCTGCTCCTCTGCACTGAGCTCCTTAGGTACCATATCTAAAAGCAATACCTCAACGCCAATATTGGCAAAATGGCAGGCAATTCTTGATCCCATAATACCGGAACCCAAAACAGCAACTTTTCTGATCACACGTTTCATTTTCAAGAAATTTCAAATTTCACTACCCGGAATACCCGGGTAGCGAAATTGAGGTTTATAATCAATGGTTAGTTGGATTATCTTATTTAGGGTTTTTATCAGCTGCAATCTTTCATTACTGGAAATATGCGCATTCAGATATTCATTAAATGAGCGTACAACAAATTTGGCTACCTGACGCTTTTCTTTGCCGAAAGGGGTTAGAAATATCCTTACAGAACGTTTATCTTCAGGATCAGGTTTTCTGTATATGAATCCAAGTTCTTCCATGCTTTTAAGTATTCTGGACAGACTGGTAGATTTAACACCTGATAAAGCCGCAATTTGTGATACTGCTGTTCCATTTTCATGAATATTGATTAACATATAACCCAATGCCTGGGTAATATCATAATCAGAGGCAATCTGATTATATTTATTGGCAGCTGTTTGCCATGCGATCTTCAAAAAATAATCTACAGTTTCTTCCGGCTTCATTAACTTACTATGCAAGCATAACAAATTTATGAATAAGAAATTTATAAAACAAGGGTTATCATTTTTTATTCAAATGCATTCAAATGATAAACCTTAGCTTTGCGAGGAGATGAAGAAAAATAAAATATACATCCTCATTCTTTCGATAGCTGCCATAGCAGGAATGATCTGGAATGCACTGACTGAGCCCGGAATAAAGGAATTGAAAAGCAATTTTAAGGAAGTGGCATTTATCCGGAATGAGCAGAATACAGGGCCTGTAATTCGTATTTATTCAGTAATTATGGACAGTGAAAACAGAAATGAAATCGAACTGTACGGCAATTATATGCCACATACCAAATACGGAACAACCCGGATATATTTCTTTTTAAAAAATAAGCCCTATCCGGAATCTTTAAATTTCGGGGATATCAATATAAAGGATGAGTTTAAGGAAAACTGTATAGCGATCTACGAGAAAAATGGAATGAGTCAATCCTCAGTACGATGGTATCCGTTCAGAAATCAGGGCGATCGATTCTAAAATATTAAGATTTAGAAACCATTCTTATTAAATGACTGATTAAACAATCGGACATTTCTGATATTCAATAGCCCGTATCAGTAGTTTACCAACCCATCTGAGTATCATCCCCTCTGGGATCGGCCCCACCTTCGTAATAACCCCATGCAGTCTTCAGTATAGCATCGACCCTTCCAATTGCTTTTCTTTCCCTGAATTTATAGGCTTTATTTTCAAGCTTTTTCCTTGTCAGGCTATCCGGCCCCCCTTTTTCAACAACTACTTCATCGGGCATCCACTGATGATGAAAACGTTTGGCATTTACTGCTGCCTGCATATTCATATCAAACTCTATGACATTCAGAATAGTTTGAAAAACAGAGGTAATAATTGTAGATCCTCCCGGAGTACCAACAACCATAAAAAGATCTCCCTCCTTTTCAAGGATTGTAGGGGTCATAGAGCTTAACATTCTTTTTCCCGGAACAATTGAATTTGCCTCACCCCCCAGTAATCCATACATATTCGGCGCACCTGGCTTTACCGAAAAATCATCCATTTCATTGTTCAGCAGAAATCCGGCCCCCTTTACAAAAACTAAAGATCCATAACCACCATTTAATGTGGTGGTAAGAGAAACGGCATTCCCTTCACGGTCTACAATAGAAAAATGTGTAGTCTCTTCACTTTCCTTCGGAAATTCACCTGCCTTTATTTCTGTACTCAGGGTGGCTTTATCCCAGTTAAAACTGCTCATTCTCATTTTAGAATAAGCAGGATCAATTAACTGATTCTGTGGAACTTTATAAAAATCAGGATCTCCGAGATGGGTAGCCCGATCGGCATAAACCCTCCGTTCAGCCTCAATCATAACCTGCATGGCAGAATCAGAATTATGACCAAAACGTTTTAGTGGAAAAGCTTCCACTGAGTTAAGCAGCTGCAACAATGCAATTCCACCACTTGATACCGGCGGCATTGTAATGATCTTATAATCTTTGTATTTGCCGATCAGAGGCTCCCGCCATTGTGCCTGATAATTTTTAAGATCTTCCTTACTGATTAAACCGCCGCCAGCAGCCATTTCAGCAATAATATAGTCAGCTACCTCTCCTGAATAAAACCCTTCCCGACCCTGATCCCTGATCAATTCAAGTGTTTTAGCCAGATCTTCCTGAATCCAGATATCCCCGCCTTTAAAATTTTCTTTGATAAAATAATTTTTACCGGGATTATATTTCCTGAAAGATCCTTGCAGTTCATTCAGCTCACCGGCCTGCTTTTCAGTAACAGGAAATCCATTCTTTGCAAGATTTATAGCCGGCTGTATTAAATCAGCCCATTTGAGTTTACCAAATTTTTCATGTGCTTTCACCATTCCATCCACACTTCCCGGAACACCTGCTGCCAGATGTCCAAATAAACTTTTTTCGGGAA
>JBAZHY010000345.1:0-3380 GCA_041652175.1 Pedobacter sp. | reverse complement strand
TTTCTCAATGCCGGCATTAAGCTTGAATAGTTTTTGTCCAATCGGATCTTCATTCGCTTCAAGAGTAGAGTTTCCGATTCCGTAAAAGTTAAAGGGGAAGTTTTTATAACGTATTTCACCGGTGATGTGATATTTGTTCTGTGGAGTCCAGATATCAGATTTTAACTGCAGATTACTTTGTTTTTTAGTGGTAAGAGTTGCTATACCCGTAAGTCTTGAAGTTCTTGTTAAAGTATCTTTCCGGTCTGTATAAAATGAGTAGAGACTTGCAACTCCCAGTTCGGCACCGGTTTCCTGCGCATATCCGATAGCCGGAAGAGGCAGAAAGCTGCTGCTCCTGGTAGTATCAGCCTCGTTTGAAAGTAGTTTTTTGATCAGCTTCATCTGGCAAAAGCCATTGGTGGAAATCAGTATTAATAAGCTGGATACAAAAAGATTCTTTAGCAGTTTTTCATTCATAAAGACCGCTAAGTTAAGTATAGTTTGAATAGAATTTTTCTCCGGGAAAAAATGTCACTATAAACTGGTTGAAATTTATCCCGGGGTTTTTCCGGATTTAAGGCAGAATTCATCCTGATTTGTTGTAGATAAACATGTATGAAATATGAAGTAAACGCAGAGTAAACCCGGACTAAACGCGGACAGGTCTGTGTTTCCCCCGGGTTTACTTTGTACTTACTCTGCGCATAAGTGCAAGCAGTTAAGAAGATACCCCGGAGCAAAGGGAATGTAGTCTTCGCTCTGAGGGTAATAACTCTTTTTAAGAAGAAATATTTGCTAAATGATGAGGAGCCAGGACGCAGTAATTTCATCCCGGCATTAGCTATAGCCTGTTCACCCGAAATTAAGAAATTTCAGATGAACAGGCCGTATAAAGGGAGATTATTTTTTCTCCCGGATCGCTTTAAACTCTGAACCTTCTTTCCATTGAGCCATCTTCTCTTCAAAGGCCAGGCGCTTACCTACCTGAAAGAATAGTTTTAAATCCTCTATGCCGCCTTCAAAGGTCCAGGTGGCAGCACCAAATTCATCCGAAGGACGATGGTAATGCTTTTCGGTATATTCAGCATCCCTTTTTTCTCCGAAGCCTGGTTCTTTGCCGATAACGTCAATACCATTTGAAGTATAAAGGGCAGGTACCCCAACTTTAGCAAAGTTAAAATGATCAGAGCGGTAATAATATCCCGCTTCCGGGTGGTTTTCGAAGGTAACCACACGACCAACTTTTTCTGCTGCTTCCTTCAGGTATTCCTCCAGTTCAGATTGCCCTTCGCCAACGATAATGATGTCTTTGGTTTTTTCAAAAGGGTTTAATCCGTCAATATTAATGTTGGCAACAGTTTTTGCAATTGGATAAACAGGGTTTTGTGCATAATATGCCGAACCCCATAGACCCTGTTCTTCGGCTGTAACAGCCAGAATGACGATTGTTCGCTCAGGTTTGTTTTTTAAGCTTTTAAATGCCCTGGCCAGTTCAATCAGTCCGGCAGTGCCACTGGCATTATCAAATGCGCCGTTATAGATTGAGTCAGCGGTTTCATCAGGTTTGCCAATTCCCAGATGATCCCAGTGGGAGGTGTAGATAATTACTTCATCCGGGCGTTTGCTGCCGGTAATTTTACCAATTACATTATGGGATTTATTGAATGTGGTTTTAACACTCATAGTAGTGCTTAGCTTCAGATCCAGGGTCTGAGCTTTAAATCCGGGTTTATCTGCCTGCGCGAAAAAAGTCAATGAATCTTTTCCTGCCGCAGCAATCAGCTTTTTAGCTGCCGGTAATGAGAGCCATCCGTTGATATCAGTATATGGATTGTTTTTCCCCCTGTCGTCTAATCTGAGTTTTGAGGCATTCCAGTTGTTCTGCACTACTTTGAAAGGATAGCTGGCCCCTTCGGTAGTATGAACAATCAGACAACCTCTGGCACCCTGACGTGCCGCTTCTTCAAATTTATAAGTCCAGCGACCGTAATAGGTCATGGTTTTACCCTTAAACAGGCTGGAATCCCCGGCGGCAAAACCCGGGTCGTTCACCATCACCATGACGATTTTGCCTTTCACATCCAGTCCGGCATAATCATTCCAGTTATATTCAGGAGCCACAACACCATAACCGGCATAGACTACCTCATTATTATCGAAGCTAACCTTATCGGCGATCTTATCAGTCCAGATTACATAATCCTCCAGGCCTTTCAGTTTGAAACTGCCCTTTGAGGTACTTACCTGCATCTCAGGAGCAGCTGTAGTCTGAATATTAACCATCGGGACCTCCTGAATATAGCTGTCACCATTTCCGGGTTCCAGTCCTGCTGCTTTGAATTCCTTTTGCAGATAGGATATGGTTTTGGTTTCCCCTTCAGTAAAAGGCTTTCTGCCCATCAGTGAATCATGAGCAAGTTCAGCCACGTGTAGTTTTAAGCTGTCGGCGCTGAAGGCAGCGAGTCCGTCTTCATCCGATAAAGTGGGTTTATTCGTATTGCATGCTGCCAGAAAGATAACAGCAGAAAATGCTAGATATTTAATTTTCGGGTTCATATCGTTAGTTTTTACTAAAATACTGATAAAAATTGAGGGGGATTTTAAAAAAGATTGATTTGTGGGAATGGGGCTGGTTGATCTGGTTTGGGATTGGAAGAATTATAGAAATGCCTGTTGTCATACTTAATTAAGGTATACTTAATTTTATTTTTTAGATCAGGGTTAATAGCTGGTATAAATAAGTTACAGACTAATGACCCCAAATAATTAACAACTCACAGACAGAATGTGCAGGACTTATAATACAATTGGCTCACTCACAACTTTAAAATTACATTTAGAGGAAAACGACATCCATGACTTTAAGTCATTAAAAGAGGTTATTAATTTTCAAAAATCATATACCATTCTCTGGCAGCAATTAATTTCTCACATGTCCTTAGTTTAAGAGCAGTGACTCTAAGGATTATTAAATGAATCCCGTATGTACGGGACAGACTCGCCCTTCGGGTAGCTGCACCCCATATCGGCAAGCATACACAGGCTCGTGACAACTCTTACCAAACGGATTAACCAGTTAGGATACTACTTTTACAGAACAACACTTGAGCTTAAAAAGATGAAGAATTAAGCAAGCAGGAACCAAATTATTCCTTAAATTTCTAAAAGATAAATCAAAATAACTCTGATTAACAGGCGTTTAATCAAAATGCGGGTTCAATGCTTCCAGTGAGTTTGGTACTTCGCAGTCCGTTTTGCCAAACTTGAGACACTTATGGGCCAGGTGAATCGCCCGTTATGATGGAAATGAATTTTGTACCTGATCGCATTCCACCGGCCACTCAATTCTTGCCGAAGGTGCTCAGGGATAGTTTAATCAAATTAAATGTTATGGAAAA
>JBAZHY010000344.1:0-3384 GCA_041652175.1 Pedobacter sp. | reverse complement strand
AAGCCTTCA
The DNA here is from genome assembly GCA_041652175.1 of Pedobacter sp. Taxonomy (GTDB): domain Bacteria; phylum Bacteroidota; class Bacteroidia; order Sphingobacteriales; family Sphingobacteriaceae; genus Daejeonella. Next base: position 3,375 of record JBAZHY010000344.1, on the reverse strand, counting down.
TTCTTCGATGATCTCAGATTTTTATTAATTGGGCCGATCTGGTTACTTCATTTTATCTTAAAGAAAGCCGGGATCAGATATTAGGTTTTTATTTAACCTGTGTATATTCTCACCAAGTTAATTTTTCCTCTGATTTATCTTCATATTTTCACTCCGAACTTTAGATTTCCGACGATTTTCCTCTTTTAATTTTTGTCATTTCTGTGTCTCCAGAATTTTAGATTTTCAGTTTTTTAATATTAAGGTAGTTTAACTTTATCTATTCTTTAAATAAGATTAATCTTTAAAATCCCGATTTATAGATTCCTAAGCCAGTTTTGGACTGGAATGTCTGAAAAGATTATCGTACATCGCAGTCCGACTTCACTTAACATTTATTTAACATTATTAACAATGAATTGATTTATTGGTAATCCATCTATAACACTAATACAACGAAGGCTTAACATTGTGGTAATACTTTTGGGCAAATCAAAATTGAAACAATTGAAACACAACGTTAATCATCGGATCTTAAGCTTAATTGTATTCTTAACATTAAGTACATTAACAGCCTTTAGTCAGCAAACCGGAAAGATCTCCGGAGTAGTAAGTGATTCCAAGACCAGCGAGACATTAATTGGTCTGACTGTAAAAATTACAGGGGCAGCACAGGGTGCTTCTACAGATATTGAAGGCCGCTATACTTTAGCCGGTTTAACTCCGGGAAAGTATAATCTGACATTCTCTTATATCGGCTATTCAACCAAAAACATTACAGATATTGAAGTTCTTCCGGGTAAAACAACCACTCTGGATGTGATCATGGAAGAAGCAAGTTCTATGGCTTTGGAGGAAGTTGTGATTACCGCCACTGTAAGACAGGAAAGTATCAGCGCACTTTATGCTCAGCAAAAGAATAGTATCAGTATATCAAGTGGTATAACTTCGGAATTAATTCGCAGAACACCTGATCGTAATACTTCAGAAGTTTTGAAGCGTGTGAGCGGAGCAAGTATTCAGGATAACAAGTTCGTTATCATCAGAGGACTTGCTGACAGATATAATTCATCTATTCTGAATAATGCGGTGCTTCCATCATCTGAACCTGATAGAAAAGCTTTTTCATTTGATATTATACCAGCAAACCTGATTGACAGGGTAGTGGTTAATAAAACTGCTTCTGCAGATCTTCCGGGCGACTTTGCAGGTGGTGTTATTCAGGTTATTACAAGAGATGTTCCGGAAGAAAATTTCCTGAATATATCTGCAAGTTTTGGTTATAACAGCCAATCGACTTTTAAAGATTTTACTTCCAATGCAAGGAATAAATATGATTTTCTTGGATTTGATGATGGCAGCCGTAAGTTGCCTTCAGGTTTCCCTGCAACATTCCAGGCATACAATCCATTATCAAATGCAGAAAAAGCAAAGTTTTCAGTCCAATTGAAAAATGCGTATGGTGAGGTTAATACTACAGCTATACCTTCGCAAAACCATCAGTTAACCTGGGGTAATAGAAAAGATCTGAAGAATGGTGGTTCTTTCGGAAATGTAATTTCGTTGAGCTACAGGAATTCACAGAACATGGCAATTGCACAAAGAAAGGATTATGAATTTTCCGGAACTCCTTTTTATGAGTATGGTGAAAGTGTGAACAAGTACAATACCAGTCTGGGTTTGCTTGCAAATTTTGCCTACGTGAAGGGTTCTAATAAATTTGCTTTTAAAAATTTATATAACCGTGTATTTGAAGATAACTACACTGCCAGAACTGGATATACCAATGATAATATTCAGGATGTCAGACTTAATGTATCTGATCTTACTGAGAAGAGTCTGTTAAACTCTCAGCTTGAAGGTGAGCATCAATTAGGTAAAAAGCAGCTGAAAGTTAACTGGAACTTAAATTATGCAAGAGTTAACAGAGATCAGCCGGACCAGAGAACGATCGATTATCGCCGTTCTTTAGGAACTCAGGAGCCATTCCGTCTGATCGACAGAAATACAAGACGTCTTTTCTCAGGCCTTGAAGAAAATACTTACGGTGCACAGGCTTCAGTGTCTGTACCTGTTAAACTTTTTGATCAGCAGTCTACATTTAAGGCAGGTTTATTAAAGCAATACAAAGAGCGTGATTTCGCTGCACGTATTTTCAATTATCTGTATGTTGGTCCATCTTCTTTCGAGCATACCTACAGCAGTCAGCCAATAGGTCAGATCTTTGCACCTGAAAACATTAGTGAGAATGGATATATTCTGAATGATTTTTCAAATAATACAGATAGCTATACGGCTAATTCTGATTTAAATGCAGGATTCCTGATGATGGATAATAATCTGAGCAAAAGATTCAGATTATCTTATGGAGCACGTTTCGAGCAGTTTGCGCAAACATTGAATGCAATTGATTTCTCCGGTCAGCCGATAGTAGCTAAACAGGACAATTTTGATATTCTGCCTTCAGCCAACCTGACTTTTAAGGTGAATGATCGTTCAAATATTCGTGTATCAGGCTCACAAACAGTTTCAAGACCAGAATTCAGAGAGCTGGCCTTATTTAACTACTATGACTTTATCAGTCAAACTTCGGTAACAGGAAATCCAAATCTGAAGCGTGCCAGAATCTTTAATGCTGACTTAAGATATGAATTATATCCTTCAGCAGGGGAAACCTTCACGATATCAGGATTTTACAAAAACTTCAATGATCCTATTGAGCAAAGAGTAAATTCCAATTCAACTCCCGTAGTAAGGGGTATTAATTTCCTGAATGCAGATCAGGCTACCTCTTTGGGGATTGAGCTGGATGTTCGTAAAAAATTATCTTTCCTTGGAGATAAAAACTGGTTAGAAAATATGACGGTATTTGCGAATGCTTCATACATAGATTCAAAGGTTAAAGGTGTAGGTATCAACAGACCATTGCAAGGACAATCGCCTTATCTTCTGAATGCAGGTTTGCAATACTTTTCGCCTAAAACTGCATTAACGTTTACAACGGTTTATAATCGTATCGGGCAAAGGATATTTCTTGTTGGATATCAGGGTTATGGAGATATCTATGAAAATGCACGTGACGTAATTGATTTGCAGATCAGTAAGAAAGTAATGAAATCACAGGCTGAGATTAAATTGAACTTTGGTGATATTCTTAATCAAAACACTGTATTCTATCAAAATAACGAAGGCAATACAAAAAAAGCTTATGAAGGTGCAGGTATAGATCGTCTGATCAGCTCTTCCAGATTAGGTTCAAACATCTCATTGTCTTTTTCTTATAATATTGGTCTGGGGCAGAATAAAAAATAAAAACAAGAGACTTAACGAAGGCTTAAAGTTGAGCTAACATTGGTTCTCTACTTTTATAAAAATTAAAAACAATAACATGAGATC
>JBAZHY010000343.1:0-3385 GCA_041652175.1 Pedobacter sp. | reverse complement strand
ATTATGCTACACCCGCTCAGTTAGGGACAGCTGATTACAGGGATTATGTCAGAAGGTTTGCCAAAGAAGTTCCACTTCATTTTCTTTCATTCGATTCTTATCCTCTCACTTCTGCGGAAGGAGTTTATATTAAATGGCATCAGAATCTCGAAATATTTTCAGATGAAGCCCAAAAAGTAAATAAACCTTTCTGGGGTTTTGCCCAGTCTATTCTGTTCGATAATTTGCATGAGGATCCTTCACTGGCAACAATGCGGGTTCAGATGTTTACAAATCTGGCTTATGGGGCACAAGGACTTCAATATTTTACTTATTGGCAGCCGGTATCTCCGGCAGAAGATTTTCGTGGTGGCCCGATGACCCTGGATGGAAAAAGGACTTCAGTTTACGATCATATCAAAACACTCAATCAGGAAATCAGGAATCTTTCGGGCGTTTTTTATGGGGCAAAGGTAAAGCAATTGCAGTATACCGGTAAGAAAATACCCCTGGGTACCATGCGTCTGACTAAACTGCCCAAACCACTTCAATTGCTTGAGACAGCTGGTAAATCAGCATTGGTATCAGTCCTCGAAAATGGAAACCAGCATTTTATAGTAATTATAAACATGGATTATAAAGAGAAGATGAGCTTAACCTTAGTGGGTGATGATTCTTTAAAACGGGTTCTTAAAGATGGCAGCATCGTTCCTGCTTCGGTTTATACCAATACTATTGATGTAGAATCCGGGGATATGGTGGTTTACACATATTAGCAAGAATATGGATAAATGCTTTAACTGATTTGTCAGTTGATTTTCATAATAAGCAGATTATGATTTTTTAAATGAATTCCTCTGCCTTTTTCGTATTTTTATGTAAAATAAACACGAAATGAAAAACTTATTCAGAATAACCCTTTTACTCTGCTTTATTGCACCTGGAGTGATTCAGGCACAGACAAAATTAAAAGCGGGAGATAAAGCGCCTGATTTTGTATCTAAAGATCAGAACGGAAAGACTGTCACCTTAAAACAGTTTAAAGGGAAAAAATTGGTACTTTATTTCTATCCTAAGGATAATACCTCCGGATGTACAGCACAGGCCTGTAGTCTTCGTGATAATTTCCGGGAATTAAAAAAGGATGGTTATACCATTCTTGGAGTCAGTGTGGATGATGAGGCATCACATCGGGATTTTATCGCAAAAAATAATCTTCCCTTTTCATTACTTGCCGATACGGATAAATCCATAGTTACTAAATATGGCGTCTGGACAGAGAAGGAAAGGAATGGGGTTAAAGCTTTCAGTACAACCCGTACTACCTTTCTTATCAATAAAGACGGATATATCAATCGTGTAATCACCGAAATTGATACAAAGAACCATGCCTCCCAAATTCTGGGAATGATGAAAAATTAATTAAGATTCTCTGTTGAGTTGGTTTAGGGACCTTGTTCATGGTATTTTATATCATTGAGAAGGTCCCTTTTATTTTTTCATAAAAATATGTACGGTTAACTGTTTCAACTAAACAATGGTGTATTTTATATGTCAATAGCCGGTTAACTGACACGTAAAATCTTCTCCATTTTACGACCTTTTGCCAATTCATCTACCAGCTTATCCAGATACCTTACTTGCCTGGTTAGTGGATTTTCAATATCTTCTATCCGATAGCCACAAATTACGCCTTTAATAAGCTGAGCATTAGGGTTTAGGTTGGCATTCCGGAAAAATGTTTCAAAATCTACTTTCTGATCAATGAGATCCTGTAGTTTTTGCGTATTAAATCCGGTAAGCCATTCAATCACCTGATATAGTTCTTCCTTTTTTCTTCCTTTCTTTTCAATCTTTGCCACATAGTGCGGATATACTGAGGCGAAAGCCATTTTCGCAATTCGCTCATCATGTTCAATCGTGGTGTTCATAATTTGTTAATTTGAGTAAATACTTAGATTATATCCAGTCCCGCTTCAGCAACAAGCATTAGCAGGCCAAATTGAATAGCCTCTGAACCTTTATCATTGATCCACCATTCATCAAGTGAATGGGCAGCTCCGCCCTTACCTCCCCGTCCGATGGTTATACTTGGAATCCCGAGCGAAATAGGAATGTTGGAATTTGTCGACCCGGCACCTACAGAAGTTTTATAGCCAAAATGTTCGATAACTGCTGCAGTTCTTTTGATCAATGGAAGTTCATCTCCGAGATCGCCTGAAGGTCTTTCACCAATTTTTTCAGCTAGGAGGCTTAATTTTTCACCCATCTTTACCCCATGATTATAATCGTCAAGACCTCTCTGTATTTCCCTGAGGAGAATTTGTTCTATGCCTTTTAGCTTTTCAGGACTAAGAGAACGCATATCCACTTCTATCCAACTTTCGAAGGGAATAGAATTAACTGAAGTTCCACCACCCATACGTCCAACATTAAAAGTTGTTTTCGGCCCCCCATTTACATAAGCCGTAGCTGCAGTGCTGAAGTAGTCGATTGCCTTGGCCATGGCATGGTGAGGGTTGGCAAGTCCGAAAGCACCCCAGGAGTGCCCTCCCGGACCTTTAAATGTGATTTTATAACGAATTGAACCTAGTCCTTTGGTAACCAGGGAACTGATATTCCCACCATCGATAGCAATGTGTGAATCTATTTTCAGATTACCCTGCCTGAAGATATGTTTAATCCCTCTCAGGTCGCCCAGTCCTTCTTCACCAACTGTTCCGGCAAACAAAATATCAGATTTAGTTTTAATTTCTGCTTTGTTCATTGCTTTCACAATCGTGAGGAGCATACTCAGGGCACGGGTATCATCCCCGATTCCCGGAGCTACCAGAGTATCCCCTTTGAACTTTACTGTTACGTCAGTTCCGGGTGGAAATACTGTGTCCAGATGAGCCTCAAATAATATGGTTTTGCCATTGCCATCACCCTTTCGCAGAGCCATCACATTTCCTGCATCGTCAATCCAGATGGAGTCGATTCCAGCATTCTGAATCATCTTTTTAAAATGTTCTGCCCGTTTTTGTTCCATGAAGGGGGGAGCAGGAATCTGTGTAAGTTCTATCAGTTCCTTCATGGTTTCAGGTTCCAGCTCCCGGATAATCTCAAAGGCCTTTTTAACTTTATTATTTGTATTCAGGAGATGGATTTCCTTTTTATAAGATGAGGGTGCACTGATTGATTTTTCATCCTGCGCATGTAAAAACAGAACAGAAAAGCTCAGGAGAAAGATTAGTATATTCTTTTTCATTAGGTTTTAACTGTTTTAATGAGAACAGCTAAGGTAAAGATATCATTCAGAAGAATGAGTTTTCAATTTATCTGAAACAGAGGAGGGAGTATCAGTGACTTTCCGGGAATCGGAATAAATGACTTTCAGATTAAGCCAAAAGGGGGGAAAAAAACG
>JBAZHY010000342.1:0-3395 GCA_041652175.1 Pedobacter sp. | reverse complement strand
AACCAAGGGTTAAAATGTCGGGTATCAAACAGATTGCCCCCGGAGGTAATGCCGAGAAAGCAGGACTCAAACCTGGCGATAGCATCCTGACTGTCAATGCAAAATCTGTTGCTTTTTATGATGAATTCAAGGCAGAGATTCAGGCTAATAAGAATAAGCAGGTAGCTATTTCCCTGGTGCGTAATAATCAGATAATAGAAGTGCCAACCCGGGTTTCTGAGGATGGTACTATCGGTATATATGTTTCTCCATATTTTAATATTCCGATCGAGACTGTTGAATACGGTTTTCTGGCTTCACTTCCTGTAGGTGCCTCAAAAGCCTGGGGTTCATTCATGGATAATGCCAAAGGATTAGGAAAGGTAGCTTCCGGGGAGGTAAAGGCAAATAAAGCATTTACCGGTCCGATAGGTATTGCCACCATGTTTGGCGGTACAGTAGATTGGATTAAGTTCTGGAGTCTGGTAGGTTTGCTTTCCATGGCACTAGCCCTGATGAACTTATTGCCGATTCCGGCTCTGGATGGCGGCCATGCCATTTTCCTGCTTATTGAAATGGTTAAAGGAAAGCCGCTGGGCGATAAGTTTATGGAGCGCGCTCAAATGGTAGGCTTTGTCATTCTGGTCAGTCTGATGGTCTTTGTGTTTGGTAACGATATTCTGAAGCACATCATCAAATAATTGATAAAGGAATCTGAAGAACAGGATTTGAAAATAATACTGTTCTTTAGATTTCATCTTTTGGTTTATTAATCCTGTTTCGGTGAATTATTTTGAATTATACGATATACCCCTGAACTTTGAGCCTGATCCTGCTTTAATCAGGAAAAAATTCTATGAATTAAGCAAGCGTTTTCATCCCGATTTTTATGTGAATGAAGGTCAGAAAAAGCAGGATGAAATTCTCGAATTATCTACCCTGAATAACAAAGCCTATCAGGTTTTGTCTGATCCGCTAAAGCGTATAGAATATATACTTTCGATTTATAATATGCTTGCAGATGGGGATAAGCATGTTCTACCTCAGTCGTTCTTAATGGATATGATGGATGTGAATGAGGCTTTGATGGAGATGGAGTTTGATCCTGATGAACATAAACTGGCAGAACTGAAACAGCAGATTGATGAAATGGAGCAGACTTTGTTTGAAGAATTAAAGCAATATACCACTCAGTTTGATACAAAGAATGAAACAGAAGCTGAAAATATATTGTTAAATATCAGGGATATCTGGTACCGTGAAAAGTACCTGATGCGGATCAGGGAAAGTCTGAATAAATTTAGTAAGTAGATCCGGTTTGTTTTTCAAATTGAAAGCTACGATTTATTGAAAAAAATATTTATGTTTGCATCCCGCAAGGATTAGCGGGAAAGTGTGATGCGTTTATTCAAAATGCCCGGATGGCGGAACTGGTAGACGCGTCGGTCTCAAACACCGATAGGAAACTGTGCCGGTTCGATTCCGGCTCCGGGTACGATTAAAAGCTCTCATTTTTGAGAGCTTTTTTGTTTAAAGCTTTGCCGGTTCGTTCCGATAATCATCGGAACCGGCCCGGGTACAAAGCGGATCAAGCTGAATTTTTGGGAGACATAAAAAAAATAGTTGTTTTGTCAGAAATAGGAACGGAGTCTAAGACTCCTGTTTATTGGATAATCCGTAGTCCCGCTGTGCTTAAGACTACGGACAGGAGTGACAGGAGTTCGGTTGTTCTATTTACCTGTTTTTTGTTTCCTTATTTAACTTCTTTCCTTTTATGAAGGCATACTTCAATCTATTTGATTTTTCCCAAAAAGTTGATTACAAAACAGAGGTCTTGGCCGGCCTTACCGTTGCCATGACCATGATTCCCGAATCTTTATCATTCGCCATTCTTGCCGGCTTTTCGCCATTGACAGGTTTATATGCCGCATTCCTCATGGGCATAATTACCGCAGTCTTGGGCGGTAGGCCAGGTATGGTCTCCGGTGGTGCTGGTGCAACGGCAGTTGTCCTGATTGCCCTGATGCAATCCCATGGTATCGAATACATTTTTGCTGCAGTTGTGCTGGCAGGAGTATTCCAGTTGCTTGTAGGGGTTTTTCGGTTGGGTAAATTTATCAGGCTAGTTCCCCAACCGGTGATGTATGGTTTTGTGAATGGACTTGCGGTGATCATCTTTATGGCGCAGGTTGAACAGTTCAAGATTGCCACCACAAGTGGAACGGAATGGTTGACAGGCTCCCCGTTATGGATTATGATCGGACTTGTGCTGATTACTATTGCTATCGTTGTATTTTTCCCAAGAATGACCAGGACTGTGCCGTCCTCCCTGGTCGCCATCATTGTTGTGTTTCTGATCGTGCTCGGATTTGGGATAGACACGAAGACTGTCAAGGATATCGCTTCCATCAGTGGTGGTTTTCCTCCCTTTCACATTCCAAACGTACCCTTAGACCTTGAAATGTTAAAGATCATATTCCCCTATTCACTGGTTATGGCAGGCGTAGGCCTGATAGAAAGCCTGCTGACCTTGAATGTAGTGGATGAGATTACTGGAACAAAAGGCCGTGGCAATAAGGAAGCTGTGGCACAAGGTACCGCAAATATAGCCAATGGGTTTTTCACCGGTATGGGTGGATGCGCAATGATTGCGCAGTCATTCGTTAACCTTTCGGCAGGTTCACGGGCGAGGCTTTCAGGTATAGTAGCAGCACTTGCAATTCTGGTGATTATCCTTTTTGGTGCACCGGTTATTGAACTTGTTCCAATGGCAGCATTGACGGGTGTAATGATCATGGTTGCGATTGGTACTTTCGAATGGATCAGCTTGCGCATTGTGAACAAAATGCCTCGTCATGATATCGCAGTCGGGATATTAGTTGCTGTCATAACCGTGTGGCTACACAATCTGGCCCTGGCCGTTTTGATAGGCGTCATCATTTCAGCCCTGGTTTTTGCATGGGAAAGTGCCAAACGGATTCGTGCAAGAAAATATGTAGATGAGAATGGGATCAAACATTATGAAATATTTGGCCCATTGTTCTTCGCATCAACGACCACATTTCTTGATAAATTTGACGTACAGAATGATCCGCAGGAAGTAATTATTGACTTCAGGGAAAGTCGTGTTAGTGATATGAGCGCCATCGAAGCATTGGGAAAGCTAACTGAACGTTACGTTAATGCTGGCAAGAAACTTCATTTAAGGCATTTGAGCGAGGATTGTAGATTGTTACTGAAAAATGCTGAATCAGTTGTTGATGTTAACATTTTGGAAGACCCTAACTATAAAGTTGCAACAGAAAGGTAGTATTGTGATCATAGTGGCCGTCTTTGCCCTCTAAACCCATTTAACTCACTGTCTGTAGAGTTCAGCGAAGCGCCTCTACAGATTATCCAATGGAAAGGAGTCTTCT
>JBAZHY010000341.1:0-3398 GCA_041652175.1 Pedobacter sp. | reverse complement strand
CCTGCGAATAATATTGTTGTTTTCAGGTCTGATATTTTCCAGCATGCTGAGTCCCCTTTCCAGATAAATAGAATTACCACTTTTAATACCATAAACGAATAAAAACACCGCTACAGTATTGATCAATAAATTTAAAATGGAATCATCTCCCAATCCGGCCGAAGCTTTTTTACTGCTTACCTCAAAATGGCAATGATCTTTCCAATATTCATTTACCGGCAAATTTCTGAACAAGCCCTCAATCTGACTCAGATCAGCCCTGTTCATAATGTGTGAAAAAAGATGTGGGGTTCCCGACATTAGTGCAGCAAACTGGGCAAGTCTGACTGTTGGAAAATTCCCTGGCCTCAGACGCATAAACTTCCATAAATATCTGTCTACCGGTTTAAGAGAGTGCTTTTTTCTTAAAAACATATATTCCGTCCTGAGTTTTGACGGATACTCTTCATGAAGTTTTTCATTCAAAAATCCGGCCTGACCCAATACAAGGGCCTCGATCTGAAAAATGTTGTTTTTGTATTTACCAAACAATTGCCTCGGCAAAGAACGTGCAAGCATCTCAAAGGGAACTGCATTAATTTTAAATCCGAAGTTTCTGGCAATAGAAATATAAAATGCATCGTCCCAGCTACCTTTGAATTCTTCCAGAAGTATCCCGATCTGCCGGGATCTGTCTTCCATCCTTTCGATCAGGAGGCGAGAAAACCAGGGTGGGGTTAACACTTTACTGTTTGCTTTAAACATACTTTCACAGGGTATCCAGCTCATTTCAGCCATCAGGGTGTGATAATTATTGAAAATATGTGAAGGAATGCGACTAAATATGTCCAAAACAGGTATTTCAGTCCCGTCAGTCCGGTATACCGGCTGATCATTTTCAGCAACAATATGCAGAATTACATTATCATACGCAGGATCAAGATGATGCAGGTGCCGCTCCCAATCAGAGGACCGGATATGCAGCTCAACATTTCCTACCCAAAGTGTATCATCAATTCTGATTTCTGCACTTTCAAAATCAGGACCGGCATCATGATTATGCCTTCCCGGCTTAATAATCTGAAGCTTTTCTCCACTGCAACAGGCAAGGTCCCTCTGATCAAACAGACGGAATTTCCAGATATAGTGAAGTAACTCTTCGGGATATGACATTTTTCAAACTACAGAGCAATCCCTGTTGTTCAAAAAAAATCAAATAAACGGTATAAAATAAGCAATGAGTGGTTCAGAAAGTTATCAGAACCCTATGCTATCTAAGAGTTCTGACATTTCAAGTTGAAGTTTTTTTGCTTCCTCTCTTGCTCTGTCAGCAAAATCTTTGCCTGATGAGGCATAAATAATGGACCTGGATGAATTGATTAATAGTCCGCAGTTTTCTGAAAGGCCGTATTTACATACTTCCTGCAGACTTCCACCCTGTGCACCAACCCCCGGAACCAGTAAAAAATGATCGGGTGCATATTTACGGATAGCAATAAATTCTTCAGCACGGGTAGCTCCAACCACATACATCATACGATCGTTTCCTGCCCAGCTATTGGCAGTTTCGATTACCTGCTCAAATAAACGTCTGTTGCCCGTTTCGAGAAACTGAAAATCCTTACCTCCCTGATTTGATGTCAGGGCAAGAAGTATTACCCATTTACCTTCAAAAGCAAGAAATGGCTTGACAGAATCACTACCCATATAAGGGGCAATGGTTATTGCATCAAAGCTCATACCGGAAGATGACTTATCAAAAAATGCCTTTGCATACATGGATGAAGTATTTCCAATGTCTCCGCGTTTGGCATCAATTATACCCAGACAGGTTTTGGGAATGTAGGTTGAGGTATCTATAAGACTTTTCCATCCGGCAAGCCCCCGGCTTTCGTAAAACGCACTGTTAGGCTTATAAGCCACACAAAGATCGTGGGTAGCATCAATGATCTGCTTATTGAACTCCAGCACAGGATCTTCGCTATCCAGCAAAAAATCAGGAATTAAATTGATATCTGTATCAAGTCCGACACAAAGAAATGATCTTTTGATTTTGATCTGTTCAATAAGCTCTGCTCTGTTCATTTTCTAAAGTAATATGGGCGAAAATAAATAAAGATGAGTTTACCGGATTAAAAAAATAATTAAAATTTTGTTTATATCAATTTATTGTATAGAATTGTGTCATAATCTCAGTTTATTCCTGAATTCAGTAAATCACAATAATTCATTCAATAGTGTTTCGGTTGTAAAATTCTTGTGTTATCACGCTCCAGGATAAATTTTTTGAACAAAAATCCCAAAAACATAATAACCCATATTTAATGTTGGACAGTCATAAATTGAACGATAAGCTCGTTTCTGAGCTACGTGAAATTGCTCAGACCCTCGGTGTAGAAGAAACTGACACCTTACGTAAACAGGATCTCATAGCCAAAATCATCGAACGGGCTTCTATTCCGGAAACACCGGCTGAAGAAAACGGTAGTCAGGAACAAATTGTTGCCGCCGAAACCTCTAAGCCCAGGAAACGCTTACGGAGTTCAAAACCAGTTAATGATCATAAACAACATAAAGAGGTTCATTTAGATAACACCCGAACCTTTGATTTTCCGGAAGACGATGAGGCTCCTGTTATTGAAACTATTTCAGAGGCAGCACAACCTGATATTACGGCAGAAGCAATACCTGTTAGTAAAGAAACTAAACCTCAGGAACAGGGGGAACCAAGAAAATTTGAACGTCGTCATCCCAATCAGAATCAGAGAACAGCAGATACACCGGCAATTAATCTGGATTTTGACAATGTAATTGTCAATGAAGGTATTTTAGAAATTATGCCTGACGGATATGGCTTTTTAAGATCTTCAGATTACAACTATCTGTCGTCTCCGGATGATATTTATGTTTCTCAGTCTCAGATCAAATTATTCGGATTAAAAACCGGAGATACTGTCAGAGGCAGTATTCGTCCACCTAAAGAAGGCGAAAAATATTTTCCTTTAGTACGTGTTGAAGCTATCAATAGCCGGATTCCGGCTGAAGTTCGCGACAGAGTACCTTTCGACTATCTGACCCCGCTCTTCCCTACTGAGAAATTAAACCTCTTTGTAGATACAGGTAATTATTCTACCCGTATTATCGATTTATTTACACCAATAGGAAAAGGTCAGCGTGGTTTGATCGTTGCTCAGCCTAAGACAGGTAAAACCATGTTATTAAAGGATGTAGCCAATGCAATTGCTAAAAACCATCCTGAGGTTTATCTGATCATCTTATTGATTGATGAGCGCCCTGAAGAGGTAACCGATATGGCAAGAAGCGTTCGGGCCGAAGTGGTTTCCTCAACTTTTGATGAGCCTGCAGAGCGTCATGTAAAAATTGCCAATATCGTTCTTGAAAAAGCAAAACGTATGGTT
>JBAZHY010000340.1:0-3404 GCA_041652175.1 Pedobacter sp. | reverse complement strand
AGAATGGCGCCCAGAAGAGCCGCATTTCTGTCGCTTGCTTTTTTTGCTGAAGCAGATGGCTTTCCCCTGATATTTAGCTTAGATGCCGTAACGCAAACATATTGAAGAACTTCGGCATGTACTTCAGGCGCCATTCCCACATAGGGCTTGACAAGAGGCAAAAAGGATTCCTCACAGTTGTTAACCTTATTACCTCCAAAAAAGTTTGTGCCCGGACAAGACTTATTATTCTTTGTACCATTATTCCTCTGGCCTGTACTTAAATCAAACCAATGATGATAAACAATGCTGTTCGTATTTACCGGCAGGCCGAAACGTTTGCATAATATTCCTGTCATTCGAAGAATACAATCGCGGTGGGCAGCAGTCATATTATCTTTTCCGATATCGAAATTGCCCATATGCTCGATACAGATACTGTTGGAATTTTGTCCGAGGATACATGCCGGGGACCGCTCCAGTGATCTTCCGCTCAATATACTGCCATCCGGAAAAGTAGTAAAATGCTGACCGATATCTCCCCAGCCATTATGATTTACATGGTAGTTTTTCATACCAAGCTGCAGTGAGAAATGATTGGAACCGTTAAAATGTGAATAATAAGGACTATAAGTATGATGTTGCTGAATGACTAAAACAGTCCTTGCAATACGGGTGGAATGAATCCATTCTTCGAACTCCGAAAGGTTCATTTTCAGGAAGCCTTGTTTTTTTTCCATGCTGAAAAAGATTAAAGAATTATAGACTTAAAACCCAATTCAATATCAGCCGGTCTTTAAACTCACATCCTCCTTATCGCCTTGAGTTTTTCAGACAACAACCTAATTTGCAATGTATTACGTTCTGCAAGATTATTTTGTTCCATTTTATCTTGCTTTAAATTATAAAGCTGTGGTTTGGGATCATTACCAAGTTCCGTATTGGTCATTTCGTTTCGCTTCGGACCATTATTTGGCTCAATATATTTCCAGTCGCCCTGAATAATACTCAATGTACTGTTAACCGATTGCTGAATGATAAATTCTCTGCTCTTATTGGCTCCCAGCAGGGTATTCAGACTGTTAAAACTATCCTGAGCCTTGATTTTACGGCCAGTTAATGCAGCAAAGCTTGCAAAAAGGTCAATCTGACTGAACAAAGCATCTGATACCATGCCTGCTTTAACCTTTGCCGGCCATCTCAAGAGCATCGGTATTTTAGTACCCCCTTCAAATGCACTGTACTTACCACCTCTCAAAATGCCTGAAGGAGTATGTCCGTTCAGCAGTTCAACAGCCCTGTCTTCATATCCATCATCTATTACTGCTCCATTATCACTGGTAAAGATCAACAGGGTATTATCAGCGATATTTAATTTGTCGAGTGTGCTCAGCACTTCCCCTACTGTCCAGTCGAGCTGAAGGATGGCATCCCCTCTGGCACCCATTCCACTTTTACCGGCAAATCTTGAATGAGGAACACGGGGAACATGGATATCATGAGTAGCAAAATAGAGGAAGAATGGATTTTGCTTGTTCTTCTCAATAAAATTCACAGCCCTGCCGGTAAATACATCGGCCATATCCTCATCGATCCAGCGGGCTTTCCTGCCACCGGTCATCCAGCCAATCCTGCTCACGCCGTTGATGATCGTTGCATCATGACCATGAGAATACTTCATTTTCAACAGCTCAGGATTGTCCTTTCCGGTTGGTTCATTTCCTATCTTTTCCTTATATGAAACTGTGATCGGATCTGCCGGATCAAGATCCACAATACGATAATTCTCCATATAAACACATGGCACCCGATCACCTGTAGCAGGCATGATAAAGGAATAATTAAACCCAACCTCCAGCGGACCGGGTTTGATGTCAGAATTCCAGTCAGGGCCACCCTCAGCACCTAAGCCTAAATGCCATTTACCCACCACAGCCGTCTGATAACCTGCCTTTTGAAGCATAGCCGGCAGGGTTTCCTCATTGGTAGGAAGTATCATTGCCGCATCGCCGGGAGCAATATTGGTCCCTGCTTTCCTCCAGGCATACTTGCCTGTAAGCAATGAAAAGCGTGAGGGGGTACAGGTTGCAGATGTAGCATAAGCATTGGTAAAACGCAATCCGCCACGGGCTATTCTGTCGATATTCGGAGTGCTGATTTTTGTTGCTCCATTGGCACTGATATCACCAAAACCCAGATCATCTGTGTAGATAAGAATGATATTAGGTTTTTGTTGTGAAACTACCTTTTGATTAATCGCCAGCACGAGTGCCAGAGAAAACAGTATTGGAGAAATAATTCTTTTCAGCATTAGCATAATTGATTAAGTTAATTACCAGGTAATCTTGTAAATATGGTCGCCCTTCTTTTCATTGATGGGTTTAAGAGGGATATACAATCCATTGGTCTGATCGGGCCATTCCCGGAGCTTTTTGTTCAACTCTTTTGCAAGCTGCTGGTATTCAGGTTTTCGAATCAGGTTATTCAATTCGTAAGGGCCTTTCTGCAGATCATATTTAAAAAAACAATGCTTGTTCAAAAACATTCAACCCTGCAAATTACAGGGCTGAATGTATTAAATATAATCAGAAAAATAATATCAGAAAAATCTGATTACGTTGGATCATCAGGCAGAATTCCGCTCTGCATTGATGATTCCAAATGAGCAACGAACTACCAGTTTCTCAAAAATCTTGCTCTCTGTAATATCAAGTTCCTTATTAGCAGCATCCCTGATCATTGTTAGGGCATATTGCTGAATGGTGATCAAAGGCAGTTCAATACGTTGTCTCATATTGATGGAGAGCTTATCAGCAGCTTTATCGGCCATCAGATCAGATTTACCTGTAAGCAGCAAAATGTATTTTTTTGTACGTTCAAACTCTTCATAGAACATATTCCATAACTCCCCGTATTTAGGATGCAGGGATAAATAAGCCGTCAATGGAAAAAAGCATTTACTCATTGCCATTTCGCAATTGCCTATTAAAGTTCTGAAATACAATGAATTTTTGTAGAGCTTGACAATGTCGTCCCACTTTCCTGAATCTGTAAACTTTTCGAATGCTATACCAACACCATAATATCCGGGAAGATTCTGCTTCAACTGACTCCAGGCACCCACATAAGGCACTGCCCTTAAATCATTCAGATTGAGCTTACCAGCCTTACGTTTCGAAGGTCTGCTGCCAATATTGGCTTCAGCATAATAGCGCAACGGACTGGCGAAATTGAGATATTCAAGGAAATCAGGATTTTCTTTGAGCACATTAAATGCCTCATAACTTTCAATTGCAAGATCCTGAAGTAACACCTCATCCTGTCGGCTGAGGGTCGTATTTCTTGAAGAAAACAGCGCATTACTGATACCCGAATGCATCAGCTGCTCGATATTGTAACGGGCAGCTTCTATAGTTCCAAAATTA
>JBAZHY010000339.1:0-3405 GCA_041652175.1 Pedobacter sp. | reverse complement strand
TTGAAGTCGATAGACATTCAGTTATTCCCAACCTTAAATTAAGCATCATGCAGGGCGGATTAGCGCCTTTGGGTGAATACCGTGAGACCTGGATTTTCCAGATTCTGAAGGCACTTTCAAAAAAATACAATTTCTCATTATCCAGTCCGCTGGAAAAAATCCCGGAAGAAATCATTGATATTATCTTAAATGGTTCAGAGGATATTATCACCGTTCCGGTCGAATACAATAAATGGAATGTTCAGAACTACCAGATCTCATTCGACGGTATTATTAAAATGCTGGAGGAACAAACCGAAAAACGCGGTGAGGATGTAGGTGAAGACCTGGAGAATTTCAGGGTACTAAAAACTTGTCCGGATTGCTCAGGAGCACGTTTAAAGAAAGAATCACTCCATATTAAGGTAGATCAGAAGAATATTTATGAGCTGGCCTGCATGGATATTGCTACTTTGAACACATGGTTCGAAAACATCGAAGACCGCTTAAGCGAAAGACAAAACACCATTGCTAAAGAAATTCTGAAGGAGATTCGCTCAAGAATAGGATTTCTGCTGGATGTGGGATTGAATTACCTGACGCTCGACCGCACGGCTAAAACCCTTTCAGGCGGCGAGGCGCAACGTATTCGTCTGGCTACACAAATTGGTTCGCAGCTCGTTAATGTGCTTTATATTCTGGATGAGCCGAGTATCGGGCTGCACCAGCGTGATAATGCCCGGCTTATTAATGCATTAAAAAACTTAAGGGATATCGGCAACTCCATTCTGGTTGTGGAACATGACAAGGATATGATCATGCATGCTGATCATGTTATTGATATGGGTCCTGCAGCAGGCGAGCATGGCGGTGAAGTTGTCGGGGAAGGCAGTCCGGAGAAATTTGCCAAAGCCAAAACCCTGACTAATGATTACCTCAGTGGCAGGAAAGAAATTATCATACCTTCTGAAAGAAGAAAAGGGAATGGGAAATCACTAAGCCTGAAAAATGCCAGTGGCAATAATCTGAAAGATGTCAGTGTTGAATTTCCTTTGGGTAAACTCATTTGCGTAAGCGGAGTTTCAGGAAGTGGAAAATCAACCCTGATTGCTGAAACATTATACCCTATTCTAAATCATCATTTTTTCAGGGCCAAGAAAAAGCCAATGCCCTATAAAAAAATTGAGGGTCTTGAGCATATCGACAAAGTTATTGAAATCGATCAGACACCAATTGGCAGGACACCGCGCTCCAACCCATCTACTTATACAGGTGTATTTTCGGATATCAGAAATCTTTTTGTTATGCTTCCTGAAGCAAAAATCAGAGGTTATAAGCCCGGTCGTTTCTCATTTAACGTGAAGGGAGGAAGATGCGAAACCTGTCAGGGAGCTGGCATGAAAGTGATTGAAATGAACTTCCTTCCTGATGTTCAGGTCCCATGTGAGGAATGCAGCGGTAAACGCTATAACCGCGAAACGCTTGAAGTACGCTATCGCGGAAAATCGATCAGTGATGTGCTGGATATGAGTATTGAGGACGCTGTAGCTTTTTTTGAGCCTATCCCGGCTATTTATCGAAAAATTAAAACCCTGCAGGATGTGGGTCTTGGTTATATTCGTTTAGGGCAGTCGTCTACAACCCTTTCAGGCGGAGAAGCACAGCGTGTAAAACTGGCAACAGAACTTTCCAAGAAAGATACCGGGAACACTTTTTACATTCTGGATGAGCCGACCACTGGTTTACATTTTGAAGATATCAATGTACTTCTGGGTGTTTTGAATCGTTTGGTGGATCATGGTAATACTATTCTGGTAATTGAACATAATCTGGATGTAGTCAAAGTTGCCGACTGGGTAATTGATTTGGGTCCTGAAGGAGGCTCAGACGGAGGAACAATTCTGTTTGAAGGGGTTCCTGAAGATCTGATTAAGATAAAGGAAAGTCATACAGGTAAGTTTCTGGCGATGGAGATGATAGGATAAGCGGTTCAGTACATTTTGGTTACTGTAACTGATCTGCATATATAGAAACCCACTACAGAGCAGTTCTAAATTTTAACAAATCTACTTAATAATTAGCCTTGAAGCTGTAAGAACCGACCTGAATGCTTATTTTGGAAGCCGTATATTCAATGGCACAGCTAATTGAGCATACTCGTTAAATATTAAAGAAACATAACTCGCAGCTTATTTCCCACAGCTAATTCCAATTAGAACTGATCCGATCTAATCTCTCAAACTCTGAGTCTGACAGGAGTATTGTTCAAGCATACTCAACACTTGTCCTACACTTGCTATATCGGTATAAGGACCCTATAAGGTCGGTATAAGGTGTATTTGAAACTGTTCGCTGAATTTTGTATTACGAGGTTAAAACTAATTTACTAGAAAATAAGGAGTAGGACAAAATATAATTTTATTCTGTCACCGAGCCTTAAAAACCAAGCTCTACTTCTTCGTTTAAGGTGTTATCTTATTATATTCAGCTTGCAAAACACTCAGTACGGAATAATTCTCAAATAAAACCACCCTTTTTCTTAATTTAGTCCATGCTTCAGCTACTTACTGCCTCGCAAATCCGGGAAGCCGATGCCTATACCATCAAAAATAAACCTATCAGTTCAATCGACCTGATGGAGTCGGCATCTTTGGCTTTTGTGAGGGTCTTTCAACAGGAAGTTCCGGATCCGGATACTTCAATCAGTATTTATTGTGGTACAGGAAATAACGGAGGGGATGGACTAGCTATTGCGCGCTTACTCAAACAGTCAGATTATAAGCATGTATCAGTAAGGATATTCAGACTTTCTGATAAGGAAAGTCCTGATTTCAGAACCAATCTGGAGCGACTTTATCTTGTCGGAATTCCAATCGAAGAAATTAGTGCAGGTAATGAATTACCTGAAGAAAAGGCAATGGTAATCATTGATGCTTTAATTGGCTCCGGATTGAATAAAATCATTGGAGGGCCCTTAAAAACGCTGATTACAGGCCTTAATAAACTAAACAAGAAAGTTTATGCCGTGGATATTCCAAGCGGACTCCCATCTGAAGGACCAATTGATCCGGAGGCCTGTGTATTAAAGGCTACCTTATGTATCAGTTTTCAAAGACCGAAAATCAACTTCTTCTTTCCTGAATCGGCCAAAGCCACCGAGCGTTTTCAGGTAGTTGAAATCGGTTTGGATGAGGAATACATTCAGGCTCAGCCCGGTTCGTGGAAGCTTATTGAAGAGCAGGATATTCGCAGCAGTATTAAACAGCGAAAAGCCTTCAGTCATAAAGGCAGCTACGGGCATGCTTTAATCATTGCAGGTAATACCGAAACCATGGGAGCTGCTTTGCTATGTGCAGATGCTTGCCTGCATTCGGGCGCCGGACTAACAACTGCCTCAGTTCCGGAGAATGGGCTTAGTGCACTTAA
>JBAZHY010000338.1:0-3406 GCA_041652175.1 Pedobacter sp. | reverse complement strand
AATCCGGATACAGATAAGCTGGAAAAATCAACTTCTGCCTATGAGCGTCCTCAGCCTCATGCCTGCTTCATCCTTTCTGTAAATGATGATCTGGTAAATGATGGTGGTATCATGGATCTTTGGGTTAGGGAAGCAAGAATCTTTAAATACGGTTCTGGCGTAGGAACCAACTTCTCAGCTATTCGCGGTGAAAGTGAAAAATTATCAGGTGGTGGTTATTCATCAGGTCTGATGTCATTCCTGAAAATTGGCGACCGTGCTGCGGGGGCAATTAAATCAGGTGGTACAACCCGTCGTGCGGCCAAAATGGTTTGTCTGGATCTTGACCATCCTGAAATCGAAGGCTTCGTAAACTGGAAAGTGGAAGAAGAGAAAAAAGTAGCAGCACTGATCGCTGCCGGATATTCTTCCGATTATGAAGGGGAAGCCTACCGCACCGTTTCCGGGCAAAACTCAAACAACTCTGTTCGTGTACCAAATACATTCTTTAAAGCTCTTGAGGAAGGTGGAAACTGGGATCTGATCGGACGTATCAGCGGACAGGCGGTTAGATCTATCTCTGCAGAGAAATTATGGCAGGACATCGCATTTGCTGCATGGGCATGTGCTGATCCGGGTATTCAATATGATACAACCATCAACGAATGGCATACTTGTCCTGAAGGCGGACGTATCAATGCCTCGAACCCTTGTTCGGAGTATATGTTCCTTGATAATACTGCATGTAATCTGGCTTCTATTAACCTTGCGCATTTCTTCAATGCAGATACACTGGTGTTTGATGTAAAAGGCTTTGAGCATGCCTGCCGCGTATGGACTGTCGTTCTTGAAATTTCTGTATTAATGGCGCAGTTCCCTTCTAAGGAAGTTGCACAATTGTCTTATGATTACCGTACTCTTGGTTTAGGATATGCTAACCTTGGTTCTATGCTGATGGTTGCAGGTATTCCTTACGATAGTGATAAAGCCCGTGCAATTGGTGGTGCAATTACTGCAATCATGACCGGTACCGCTTATGCTACTTCCGCTGAAATGGCTAAAGAACTGGGTACTTTCAAAAAATACAACGAAAATAAGAAGCATATGATGCGTGTAATGCGTAATCACCGTTATGCTGCTTATAATAACGATTCTTATGAGGGACTGGAAATAGCACCTCGTGGAATTGATCCTAAATACTGCCCTGATTATTTATTATCAGCGGCATGCAATTCATGGGATAAGGCTGTTGAACTGGGAGAGAAACACGGATACCGCAATGCTCAAACTACTGTGATTGCCCCAACCGGAACAATCGGTCTGGTTATGGATTGCGATACAACCGGTATTGAGCCTGATTTTGCGCTTGTTAAATTCAAAAAATTATCAGGAGGTGGTTATTTCAAGATCATCAATCAGGGGGTTCCTTCTGCCCTGCGCAACCTGGGCTACAAAGAGCACGAGATTGAAGCAATCGTTAATTATGCCAAAGGTGCTGCAACCTTACAGGGAGCACCACACATCAATTTCGACAGCCTTGCAGCTAAAGGATTTACTCAGGACGAACTGGAGAAAATCGACAAGTCGCTTCTTGCAGCATTCGAAATTGGTTTCGTATTCAATCAGTGGAGCCTTGGCGAAGAGTGTTTAAATCGTTTAGGATTTAAATCTGAGCAGTATTCATCACCTGATTTCAATTTACTTCGTGCTATCGGCTTCAGCCGTCAGCAGATTGCAGAAGCTAATGAATATATCTGTGGTAGCATGACTGTGGAAGGCGCTCCTTACCTGAAGGAAGAGCATTTACCAATCTTTGATTGTGCCAATAAATGCGGTCAGAAAGGCGAACGTTATATTCATGCACACGGCCATATCAAAATGATGGCCGCAGCACAGCCATTCCTTTCAGGCGCGATTTCAAAAACCATCAACCTGCCAAATGAGGCAACTGTTGAAGAAATCAAAGATTGCTATGAACTATCCTGGAAGCTTGCCCTGAAGGCAAACGCACTTTATCGTGATGGTTGTAAGTTATCACAGCCGCTTTCTACAAAATCATCAGACAGCAAGGAAGACAAGCTGGATACTGTAGAAGAGGTGCTTGGTCAGGCAGCGAATGTGAAGCTGAGCGATCTTACCGCTGATCAGGTACTGGAAGCTGCAAGAGCCATACTTGAGCGTTCAACTGATACCAAGTTCAAACGTCAGTTATCTTCTGTTGTAGAGCGTAAAAACCTGCCTGGTAAGCGTGGTGGTTTCACTCAGAAAGCTGCCGTTGGCGGACAAACCGTATTCGTCCGTACCGGAGAATATGAGGATGGAACATTAGGGGAGATCTTCGTGGATATGCACAAGGAAGGTGCAACTTTCCGTTCACTGATGAACTGTTTTGCAATCGCTGTTTCTGTAGGTCTGCAATACGGTGTTCCATTGGAAGAGTTTGTTGATAAATTTACTTTCACCCGTTTTGAACCATCAGGTATGGTTACAGGACACGATAATATCAAGAGCGCAACTTCTATCGTAGACTATATGTTCAGAATGCTGGGTTACGAATACCTGGGACGTACTGATCTGGTTCACGTAATCACTGAGCAGAAAGCCGTGATCGGTAATCCACAAATGTCTGATACTGATGTGAACACCGATACAACCAATACATTTGCTGAAACTCCGGTTACAGTTTCTACTACTACTTCAAGCCTGAAACTTAAGCCGGTACTGGATATCTCAGGCGGCGGACAATCTGATGCTCCTGCCTGTGGTAATTGTGGTCATATCATGGTGAGATCAGGTACTTGTTACAAATGTTTGAACTGCGGGACGCAGGGAGGATGTAGTTAGTCAATTAAAAATTAAAAATTAAAAATTAAAAATTACGAAACGGAGCATTTTGTTCTGTTGAGATTTGAAGCCCTGCCGGAATGGTGGGGCTTTTTATTTTGGAAATTATCTATTGATACCACGAGCATAAATTGTTATATTCAAATAGATGATGTAATACTTTTGACCAGCCCTATCGTCCTCGTTTGCAACCTAAGTGTCCCACATCTTCTGTATCGCTGTGCATAAGCGCCCAGTGTCCCACACTTGCGGAGGAATTAAAGGGGGTGGATGACATACAATCCCAGGGGTTTGGGTAACGGTGAGAATTATTTGTTGAAGCCTCCCCATCCATTACACAAACCTTACGCGCGCCCCTCCAGCGGGGCACATGCACAACGTATTAAAGGCCTAAAACCCTGCCTGATAATAAATTTTAATTAAGATTTTTTAGATTTCTGTTTAAAAAGATTTGGGTACACAGTAGGTTGCAAACGCGGACGATGGATAAGTTAAATTCTCAACTGAACCGTAAATCAGCAAAGCAACCTGCTTCATTTCCGGTTCAGGAAAAGAACCCCAATTAACTTTTAGTTAAAGTCCG
>JBAZHY010000337.1:0-3412 GCA_041652175.1 Pedobacter sp. | reverse complement strand
AATCCTTATATTTATTTGTATTGCCTGTCTTAGTTTAATACACGATTATTATCTCGGTACCCGTGCAATTGAGGCCTGGAAAAGCCATCCCGATCATCCAAAGACCATTAAACTAAGAAATATTTCACGCATGTTAGGTAGAATAAGCTTTTTACTTGCTTTACTGGCCGTATTTTTAGGAGTGATCCTGATTAGGTAATCATAAATAGATAAAGACCGGTTAAATCAGATAGAAATAAAGACAACATTTATTCAATCGTATCAAAGAGTACACCTGATTACGAACTCAGGACGAATCAGAAGTTTTTAAAATTTATAAACCGAAAATATTTAAAACCTCAATGAAAATTAATTAAAACTAACATCATTTATTTATTCTTAAATCAGTGTAACCATGGAACAACAGTCAATTTTACAACTGTTTTTAGTCTTGTCCGGTCTGGCAGCTTTGGTATTTATCTACATTTACCTGTCCTCCTTAAAAGTAGAACAAACGCAACAGGGAATGTCAAACCCGCTAAAAAAGCGATTTTGGTTCTTACTCATCCTAATCGTAATACTGGGCATTTTTGCTTCGGTAACTATTCCCCAATCACCTTATTTTCTGTTTGCCAATGAAAGTCCGGCAAAAGTAATTAATGTTTCTGCTCTACAGTTTTCATTTGTTATGTCAGATGAAGCAATTGATCCTAAAACCCTTAAAGGAAAAGACATAGAATTAGCCCCCAATCAATTGATTGAATTCAGGGTAAGCAGTGTGGATGTAAACCATGGCTTTGCCATATATAATTCAGAGAACAGATTAATTACACAAATCCAGGCAATGCCGGGTTATGTCAACCGCCTTCGCTATAAATTCAAAGAGCCGGGCAAGTACAATATCTTTTGTTTAGAATATTGTGGTATGGCACATCAGGGTATGAGATCCTCTTTCATCGTCAAATAACATCCTAAAAATTGAACATATGGAAACTTTAAAAATGAGAAAAATCACTGCTATCTGGATTATAACAATATTGACTTTGTTTATTGTGAGCATTGTGTTAGGCATACTCATGCGTCTCAACCAGGGTGGGCTTATATCACAGTCACCAGCTTCATTTTATATAAACATGACCACACATGGACTAACCATGATCGGTATTTGGTTTGTTGCAGGTATGGCATCTATTAACTATTTGATGGATCGTTATGTAAAAACGAGTTATACAGTAAATGTTATTGCCCTGATTCTAACAGTTATTGGTGTATTAATGCTTTGGACCGCTACTTTCATAGGGAAATTTCACGCTGCATGGACATTTCTTTATCCTCTGCCCTTTAAGGTGATGTGGGCATCCTGGGCAACCCCGTTATTTTTAGTTGCCTTAACTGTTTTAGGCGCTGGATGGCTGCTCTGGAGCTTAAGTCTGATGGCTCAGATCCTTAAAAAATATTCCCTGTCACAGGCTTTTGCCTGGCAACATTTTAAAAAGAACCCTGAAGTAGAAACTCCACCCTTCATCCTCATCAGCATGATTACCCTTACCGGTATTGTTGCCTGTTTAATAGCTGCAGTAATACTTATTGTACTCTTTTTTGCCGAGTATTTTTCTAAGGGCACATTTGTGAATGATGCTTTACTGATGAAAAACCTTACTTATTTCTTTGGACATACCATTGCCAATGAAATGCTCTATTTAGGATTGGCGGTTATCTATGAACTTTTTTCAGAAGTAAGCGGAAGGCCTAAATGGAAAACAACCTGGTACGTTGCACTGGCATGGAACTGTACACTGGTATTTATCCTGACAGCCTTTTTCCATCATTTATATATGGATTTTGTACAACCTGAAGGACTTCAGATTGTCGGACAATTAGCTTCATATCTGGCAAGCTTACCAGCCGCAGGAATTACAGTCTTTAGTGTTTTTATTGCTGTATACCGGACTAAAATAAACTGGTCTTTAACAAATTTATTGTTTTTTATAGGTATTGCAGGATGGGTTATCGGTGGTTTAGGTGCTGTAATTGATGCAACCATCAGCAATAACGTGGTACTTCATAACACACTGTGGGTTCCTGCACATTTTCATACCTATAACGCAATGGGAAATGTGCTATTCAGTATTGGATTTTTCTATTGGTTTTCAACTCAGTTTACAGAAAAAATCAATTTTGAAAGGTTTACAAAAGTAACTTTAACAATACTTCTCATTGGTGGAATCGGATTTCTTCTGGCTTTTTATATTGCAGGGGCAGATTCCATTCCACGCAGGTACAGTAATTACCCTGCAGAGCTATCTAAAGGTGTTTCTCTGGCTGTAATAGGTGCTACTTTCGCCACCATTTATTTAGTCGCCATTCTGATCTTTTTTCTTAATATTTCTAAAAGATGCTTAAAAATATTGTTTTCACCATCTTAACGCTAAGTTTTGTTCATATAACAAATGCTCAAACGACTTCAACAGGCCTGGAGGAAGAAACGAATATCTATGAAAAGGTCTATGATGCACCATTGAATTTAACCGGTGGGCAACAAATTGCTTTTCATAAACTTTATTCCGGAAAACCAATCCTCCTGGCCCTCGTGTTTACACGATGCACAGGGGTATGTAATCCTTTTTTATTAGAGCTGAGTGGAAATCTGCAGTTTAAAGATAAATCCTTCAATGTTCTGGTACTTAGTTTTGATCCCCGGGATAGCCTGAAAGATATGCAGCTATTAGCAAAAAGGTTTGGTCTCGAAAACAATAAACAATGGTTTTTTGGAACTACAAACAATATTGAGGAACTGAACAAATCTATAGGCTTCAACCCTGTTTGGGACGTTGCGAGAAGTCAATATGACCATGATGCTCTTTTGGTTGGAATAAATAGTGAGGGCTATATCACAAAAAAATTAATCGGAATAAGAAACAGACATGACCTGGATTTAATGATAGCAAGCATAAATAATGTTTTTGCACCAAGCTATCGTTTGCCGAATAAGAATACCCTGTTCTCCTGTTTCAATTATGATCCGGCAACAGGTAAGAATGCTCCGGGATTAGGTTTGCTTTTCATTGCACTACCTGCCGTTATAACTCTATTGCTTTTACTTTCTATCAGTTATAGTGTTCGTAATAAATAATAAAACCATCATGAGTATTGCTGGAGTGAGCGTCGAAGTTATTTGCAGTAAATCAAATCATGAACGGTACTGTTTAATTAGTAAGCGGAAATAATAAAAGTAACTATTGCAATTAGCTAAAATTATTTTGAAGTAAAGTATTTATCAAGGGCACGGGCGGGGACGCTCACGCCAGCAAGGAACTTAGTGTAAAAACGTTTGTTTTTTATATGAACATTAAGGTAATATTCCGTCCGATAGCTTACCGGATTTTAGGTTTTTAAGCCTGAACCCTAAGAAACCATGAAATCATTTTTATGC
>JBAZHY010000336.1:0-3414 GCA_041652175.1 Pedobacter sp. | reverse complement strand
GGTACCTCAATACCGATCGTTCCTTTCCCCGGCATTGGAGCGATGATCCGGATGCCCAGTGCCGCCAGACTTAATGCAATATCATCTTCAAGGTTCTTGATTTTGGAGATCCGCACTCCCGGAGCAGGGATAATCTCATATAATGTAACCGTCGGACCAATAGTTGCCTTGATCTTATCGATTTCAATATTATAATGATTTAAAGTTTCAACAATTTTATTCTTATTGGCCTCCAGCTCTTCGGCATTGACGGCGATTTTATTACTGCCATAATTCTCAAGAAGATCCAAAGGCGGATATTTATAACTTGAAAGATCCAGTGTAGGATCGTACATACCGAATTGCTCAACAAGTTCTGAAGATTTCTTTTCTTCCTCCGTTTTTTCAATGGTTAAGGCAGGCGATTCTTTCAATTCATTATTAACTGCCTGAGAGGTTTCCATAGGGACATTTCTGGCCGGACTCAAAACCACCGGTTTATAACCCTCAGATTCAGCTGTTTGCACTTCTGCCCCCTCAGAGTCAGCAAGCGGCAGATTCTGGCTCATTTTATTCTGAACAGATGCTTGTCCGGGTTTGTTAGGTAAATTAAATTCAACCGGATCATAAATGATTTCCTCTTCAAGTTCCTGATCATCAGAGATATCAGGAACTACATATTTAGGTTCCTTTTTTCGTTCAGGCAACTTAAAGTCAATATTATAGGCAATGATAAGAACAGTAAGACCTGCAAAGGTCAGTAGTCCGGCAGTTCCTGCATTCCCTATTTGAGCCTGCAATAACCTGTTAGTCCAGAAGCCGAATTCGCCTTCCAGATAATGAGGTATATCGCTTATAAAGGCATGAAAAAATGCAAGACTTACAGAAGTGAATATCAGCAGGAAAAAAGAATAAGCCAGTGTTTTTGAGATTGAGAATACCTTTACTTTAAACAGCATACGGTATCCCAGTATAAAGAAAACAGCAATAAAAATAAAAGAGGAAATACCGAACCATTCATAAATGAACTGATGCGACAAAAGCGCTCCGAACTTTCCAAGCCAGTTTTCAACTACCGGCCGGTTCAATCCAATTGCAACTAATTCTTCCTGTG
Organism: Pedobacter sp.; assembly: GCA_041652175.1. GTDB lineage: Bacteria > Bacteroidota > Bacteroidia > Sphingobacteriales > Sphingobacteriaceae > Daejeonella. The sequence continues at coordinate 2,321 of JBAZHY010000336.1, read as the reverse complement.
TTTTCCAGAGATTATTCCAGCCACCATTAGCATCGAGTACATAGCTCTGGTCATCCTTCCATGTAAAAAGGTAAGATGTAAATGCAACCATGAAATAAAGAGAGACGATCAGTAAAAATAAGCCTATAATTTTGACTGCACGATCATCATTCAGTCTGAATTTGGGCATTACCTCTGCCGGCTCTCCCGGAATACGCTTTTTTGAAGAAGGTTTAGACTTGGGCTCTTCACGAAAAGAATTGGCATTCCTGAATTGGTTTCCTCTTAAAGGCATCGATATCTAAGTAATTTATGACAAATATAATGTTATAAAGAATAAAGAGATAACCCGAATATCCCACATTTAAAATTAAGGTTACATATTAAACCTTTTAAAGATTTATTAGTCTTACTATTAAATACATTAATCAGGTTATAGCTGTTGTAACTGAATGTTTAAAATTAGTTTTGGGTTTAGATTGATCCCATTCCCTGATTAGGAATGGGATTTTTTATTTATTTTATGTATCATTGATCATATTCATTTGTTGACCAATAATTCAGAAGATGAGCCTGGCTTTACTCGAAGAATTCATACAAAATGGCAATAGCGCTGAATTAAAGGGACTATTGCATAAAAATCCTTCACTGGCGATTGGAAAAACGAGTTTTAATATTTCTCCTTTAATGCTCAGCTGCTATTATAAGAAACGGGAGATTTCTGAGACCATTCTGAACTATGTTTCGGAAATCGATATTTTTGAAGCTGCCGCTCTCGGAAAATACGAGTTCGTAACCGAGATTCTTGAAAAAGACCCCGAACTGATCCACACCTTCTCTGATGATGGTTTTACAGCACTCAGTCTGTCAGCTTATTTCGGGAATGAAGATATTACCCGGTATCTTTTATTAAATGGCGCTGATCCGAACATACCTTCTCAAAATGGTTACCATGTATATCCCCTACATTCTGCTGTTGCCTCTGATTATACTATGTTAGCCAAGATGCTTCTTGAAGCAGGAGCTGATATTAACGTTACTCAGAAATCCGGGGCTACCCCGCTCCATTCAGCTGCATATAATGGTAATATAGAGCTTCTGATCGTTTTACTGGAAGCAGGGGCCAATGTTAATGCAAAGATGGAAGATGGGAAAACACCTGCCGACAAAGCTCTGGAGAGAGGTTTTACCGAAATCGCAAAGATCCTGTCCTGATAATTATTAAAATTATTTTCTGCAAAAACAACCAAAACTGAATCTGCCTCGTAGTTGCTTTAAACAAATTGAAAAATTATGAAAAAGTCACTGCAAACCAGAATCGCTCAAACCATGGCCATCCTTCTTCTGACTTCGTTTACCCTTTCAGGCTGTAAAAAAGATAAAACAGATGAACCGATAAGTCTGATTAAAAAAGTAACAATCCAACTAAGCGGTGCCCAGGAAGTGCCGGCAGTAAGTACAAGTGGTACAGGAACAGCCGAAATTTCTTACGATCCGGCTGTGAAAATGATCACATACAAACTTACATGGCAACTTGGAAGCGCTTCAGCAACAACAACAAACATGCATTTTCATGGATCACCTACAGGAAGTGATACTGTTAGTTCGGGGGTTGCCATAGCCATAACAGGTTTTTCAACCGGTAATAGCGGTACATTGAATGGAATGACTATAGCATTAACAGATGTTCAGGAAGCACAGTTATTAGCCGGCAAATGGTATGTAAATATCCATAGTTCCACATATGGTTCAGGTGAACTGAGAGGGAATATTAAATTTCAATAAACTTTGGTCAGACAGAACAACTGAATAGGTTGTTCTGTTGTTATATGTCCCATACACTGGCACGAATGCGCTTGATGTAGTGCCTCACATCCAGCACAATTCCGGCAAATACATAAACGATCAGAGGGAAACCAACTGCCAGAAATGAAGAATAAATAAAGAAAAGTCTGATTTTTGAAATTGATATATTAAATCGTTCACCCAAATAGGTACAAACCCCAAATGAGCGCTTTTCAAAAAACGTAATTATATTTTGCAACATCTTATTGATTTAGTAACTGGATTCCAACACCACAAGATAAGCATTTCTTTTCATCACAATAGTATTTTTTTAATTGGAGTAATGCCTGAGTATCCGAAGCACTCATGGGTTCAAAGCCGGTTTGTATAAACCTGCGAATAATATTGTTGTTTTCAGGTCTGATATTTTCCAGCATGCTGAGTCCCCTTTCCAGATAAATAGAATTACCACTTTTAATACCATAAACGAATAAAAACACCGCTACAGTATTGATCAACAAATTTAAAATGGAATCATCTCCCAATCCGGCCGAAGC
>JBAZHY010000335.1:0-3428 GCA_041652175.1 Pedobacter sp. | reverse complement strand
AACCGAAAAATACAAACCAATAATTACCAGCAACATAAATACCGATCCGAAGAGGGTATAGAGGAAAAACTTAATTGCGGCATATTCCCTTCTTACCCCACCCCACATACCTATCAGGAAGTAGAGGGGCAAAAGCATTAATTCATAAAAAACGTAGAAGAGAAAAAAGTCAAGTGCACAAAAAACACCCATAATCGCGGTATTCAGCAATAAGAACAAGGAGAAATAAGCCTTCAGGTTAGTTTTAATTTCCCAGGATGCAATGGTGGCCACAAACATAACCAGTGACGAGAGCAATAAAAACAGCATGGATAGTCCGTCGATACCCAGAAAATAATCTATTTCGAGCTTACCTATGCCGCCCAGATCAAGACGTATCCAGGCCAGTTTTTCGACTAACTGATACTGATCAGCCTTATTGATGCCTGCTGCAGATGAATCTGAATTGAAATTAAGATAAATAAAAAAACTCAGTAAGAACTGGACAAGGCTTACCCCAAGGGATATAAATTTAAATCCTCTTTCGACTCTGGAAGGCAGGATCAAAATCAGAATTGCTGCGGCAACGGGCAGAAATATCAGTAATGAAAGCATAATTAAATCTTCACCTCCCTTATCGTTATAATGGAATTATATAATGCAAATAAACTCATAAGAAAAAAGTTAGAATCAAAAATGTAAGCAGGACCAATAATACACTTAATAAGTAATGCTGTAATTTACCTGATTGAAACATTCTGAAAATACTTCCTGTTTTACCAATCAGCGAAGCTGATCCGTTTACCACACCATCAACAATATTTTTATCCGTCCATTTACTGAGATCTGAAATATTTCTCACTATAGAGGCAGTAGAAAGTACAATCGAATCGATGACATAGCGATCAAAACGCCAGGAGACCGAGGCCATTTTTTCTATAGGTTTTATAAATGCAAAGCTATAAAATTGGTTTAAATACCATTCTCCGGATAAAAACCGGAATAAAAAACCCTCTTCTGAAACGAATCTGTCAGGTTTATCCTGAACATACATCCGGTAAGCTAATGCAATAAGTAAGAGACTAAGCACATTTACAATTAAGGGAATAATCTGATGGTAAATCTCCTGTTCTACAATTTCAGAAGATCTGAACCCTGACCATAACCAGGATGTTTCGTATGAAAGAGGATTCAGGCTAAAAGGTATAAAAGTTGATAATAAGGCAAGAATCAGCAAAACAGAAGTCATTGATCCGGGAGCATCCTTTGCAGCAGAAACAACCGGAGTACTGATAGTTTGTGGTTTTGAAAAAAACACCTTAAAGACCAATCGTGAAATGTAGAATGCAGTTAAGGCACTGCTTAAAAGCATCAGGTAAGGTACAATTTTGAGAATACCTGCCTGCCCTGATCCCCACTCAAATACCCTGATCAGCATGGAGTCTTTTGAAAGGAAACCGGATGTCAGAGGCAGACCTATAAGTGCCGCAGAAGCTATGGAAATACTTATAAATGTAAGAGGCATCCGTTTCCTTAATCCACCCATCCAGCGTATATCCTGATAATCAAAATCCAGGCCTTGCTTATCGCGGTTATGATGTATCTCATGAATGACAGCACCGGCAGCCAGGAATAAGAGGCATTTAAAAAAGGCATGTGTCGATAAATGAAAAATACTTTCTGAATAAGCCCCTATCCCCAGGGCCATGATCATAAAGCCAAGCTGTGAAATTGTTGAATAAGCCAGAATTCTTTTTATATCGTTTTGTGCCAGAGCGATAGTGGCCGCCATAAAGGCTGTAGCAGTACCGATAATAACCATAATATCCAGAACCAGCGGATTGAATACCGGATAAATACGGGCAATGAGAAAAACACCTGCTGCAACCATAGTTGCGGCATGAATTAAGGAAGATACTGAGGTAGGTCCTTCCATTGCATCAGGAAGCCAGGTATGCAGTGGAAATTGTGCCGATTTTGCCATGGCTCCGAGGAAAAAAGCAATACCTGCAATGCTAAGCCATATTTCCGGCATCCATGAAGAACCCGAAATCCACATCGCTTCCTGAATGAAAGAGGCCTGCATCAATCCGTTTTCAGCAAATAATAAGCTCAGATCAAACGTATGAAACTGCTGATAAATGATCATAAGTCCTGTGAGGAATCCCAGATCACCGATCCTGTTCATTATGAATGCTTTTTTAGATGCCCTTGCTGCGGAATCTTTGGTATACCAGAACCCAATCAGGAGATAAGATGAAAATCCAACCAACTCCCAGAACAAGTAAATTAACAAAAGGCTGTCTGAAATAACCAAACCCAACATGGAGAAACAGAACAAGCCCAGATAAGCCCAGTACTTGTAAATATCAGGATCGCCTTTCATATAGGCCCTGGAATAAATATGTACCAGCGTTGCAATACCCGAAACCAGTACCATCATCAGGACCGATAGGTTATTGAGCAATATTCCTGCTTTAAACTCAATATTTCCTATACTAAACCACGACCATTGCAAATGAACGGTTTGTTTATTCCATACTGCAGCAAACAGATAAACAGATAGAATAAAGCTTAGGGAAATATTAAACAGGGAGAGGTTCCCTGTATTCATTTTTTTACCGGCGAAAATGAACAGAAAAGAAATCAGGGGTAATATTACCACCGCTAATACAGGAAAAATCTGGCTATCAGAGAAAAACGTACTTTCCATTAATCTTTCAATGTATCTGTTTTAACCGGGTCTATTGTTTTAAAATGCTTATAAACATTTAAAATAATGGCAAGTGCTACTGCAACCCCGGCCGCAGCCAGAACGATTGCGAACAGTGCAAACATCTGTCCTCCTCCCCCATTTGCATCAAATTTACCAAATGCAACAAAGTTCAGAATAGCAGCATTAATCATAAACTCAATACCTATCAGAACCTGAATGGCATTTCTTTTTGTCAGAACTCCATATAAACCTATACAGAACAAACATGCACTTATAAATAGAAAATGCGACAAGGGAATCATACTTTTTTCTCCTTCCTTGCCAGATGGGCAGCACCAATCAATGCCATCAGCAATAAGACCGAAAGTACTTCAAAAGGAAGTAAATATCCGGTCATGGTTTGAATTCCGATCTGATGGATTGTATTATCATTTGCCTTAATCTGATTTGCAGACTTTATCCAGTTCAGATTTTCAAAATCAGCCTGTATGATCACATTTATCAGAATAAACAGAAATAAGGCACATACCAGAATTCCTGCAATATGATTGACCCTGATTAATCCTTTTACAGGATTAATTTTGCTTAAAAGCTCTTTATTCGAAAGCATAAAGGCAAAAAGCATCAGAACAAGTACTCCGCCTACATAAATTACGACCTGCGTGATCGCTACAAAATCAGCGAAAGCAAACACATAAAGGGCCGCCAGTGAAAACAATGTAACGAAGAATAA
>JBAZHY010000334.1:0-3437 GCA_041652175.1 Pedobacter sp. | reverse complement strand
CCAATGCCGGGGAAAGGAACAATCGGTATTGAGGTACCTAATCAGCATCCTGAAATGGTTTCCATGCGTTCAGTGCTTGCCACTGAGAAGTTTCAGAATACTACCATGGATCTGCCGATTGCTTTGGGTAAGACTATTTCCAATGAGGTGTATATTGCAGATCTGTCAAAAATGCCGCACTTATTGGTGGCCGGGGCAACCGGACAAGGTAAGTCGGTAGGAATTAATGCTATTCTGGCTTCTTTATTGTATAAAAAGCATCCTTCGCAGTTGAAATTTGTTCTGGTTGATCCAAAAAAGGTGGAGCTGACTCTTTTCAGGAAGATCGAAAGGCACTTTTTAGCTAAACTTCCCGGAGAAGAAGATGCCATAATTACCGATACTAAAAAGGTAATAGCCACGCTTAATTCCTTGTGTATTGAGATGGATAATCGCTATGATCTTCTTAAAAATGCGCATGTCCGTAATCTGAAAGAGTATAATCAGAAGTTCATCAACCGTAAATTGAATCCTACCGAAGGGCATCGTTTTCTGCCATTCATTGTACTGATTGTCGATGAGTTTGCCGATCTGATGATGACAGCAGGTAAGGAAGTGGAAACACCGATTGCCAGAATAGCACAGCTGGCAAGGGCAGTAGGGATACATCTGGTCATAGCTACTCAAAGGCCATCTGTAAATATTATTACAGGAACCATTAAAGCTAATTTCCCTGCCCGACTGGCATTCAGGGTACTTTCTAAAATAGATTCCAGAACTATTCTTGATAGCGGGGGAGCCGATCAGCTGATCGGACGTGGTGACATGTTATTATCAACCGGCAGTGATCTGATTCGTATTCAATGTGCTTTTGTAGATACACCTGAGGTGGAAAAAATATCTGAATTTATAGGTTCGCAGCGAGGTTACCCTTCAGCATGGATGCTTCCTGAATATATTGATGAGAATTCAGAATCATCGATGAAAGACTTTGATGCCTCTGACCGTGATCCGATGTTTGAGGAAGCAGCCCGCCTGATTGTCATGCACCAGCAGGGATCAACCTCTTTAATCCAGCGTAAATTAAAACTGGGTTATAACAGAGCCGGACGTATTATTGATCAGTTAGAAGCCGCCGGAATCGTTGGTCCGTTTGAAGGAAGTAAGGCAAGGGAAGTTTTAATTCCCGATGAGTATTCTTTGGAACAATTCTTGAATACATTGGATAAAGAAGAATAATATTAAATAATAAAATATATCAAATGAAGAAGTTGTTAATTGGAGCTTTCATTATTTTGGGCTCCGGATTGAGTGTGATGGCTCAAAGTGAAGTAAAAGCTAAGGCTATCCTTGCAGAGGTGTCAAAAAAATATCGCAGCTATGATGCAATCAAAACTGAATTTACCTATACTCTCGAAAATCCTCAGGCAAAGATCAGGGAAACTCAGGCAGGTACTCTTTTCGTAAGATCTAAAGTAAATAAGTATAAAGTGATTTTGAAAGGGCAGGAGCTGATCAGCGATGGTAAAAACCAGTGGATGTATCTGAAAGCAGATAAGGAAGTACAGCTGAGCGAGGTGGATAATTCAGCAGATGCACTTAATCCGGCAAAGATCTTTACTATTTATGAAAAGGGCTTCAAATCGGTGTATACCAATGACTCACAATTTAGTGGTAAAACAGTTCATAATATTGAATTAAGTCCGTTGGATTCTAAACGATCTTTTTTTAAAGTGAAGCTGCAGATTGATAAAGTAAGTAAACAAATCATGAATGCAGTAATCTTTGATAAGAATGGTAATCGATACACTTATACTATTAAAAGCTTTAACCCTAATATTAAGGTTCCTGAATCAACTTTTGCCTTCGATGCAAAACTTTATCCGGGAGTAGAACTGGTTGATTTGAGATAAATAACCTTAAAATTAATTTAAGGGTTCGAGCGTGTAACGTTTGAACCCTTTTTTGTTATTTTTGGAATAAGATGGCACTTACATTCACCCAGCATACCCTCGATAAGCTTGAGCTTTTACTGAAGACACTGGGATTTAAGCTCAGATACGAGAAAGGTAATTTCAAGACAGGTTCCTGTGTACTGGAAAACAATAAAATGATTGTAATCAATAAGTTTTCCAATCTGGAAAGTAAGATTAATTCCCTTGCTGAACTTTTACAGGGAACAGATGCTGATGACAGTTTACTGGATGATAAGCAAAAGGCCTTTTTGTATATGCTGAAACAAACTAAAATAGAGTTTTGAAGATTACATTTTTAGGAACCGGAACATCACAGGGAGTCCCAGTCATTGCATGCGAATGCGAAGTTTGTTCATCGCATGATCATCATGATAAACGTTTGCGTGTTTCAGTATTGCTTGAAATTGAAGGTAAAAACCTTGTAATAGATGCAGGGCCTGATTTCAGGTATCAGATGCTCAGGGCCGGAGTGAAAAACCTTGATGCTATCCTGTTTACTCATGAACATAAAGATCATGTAGCCGGTTTAGATGATATCAGGGCTTTTAATTATAAGCAACAATCAGAGATTGATATTTATGCCCATCGACGGGTTCAGGATGCTTTAAAAAGGGAGTTCCATTATATTTTTTCGGGTAATAATTATCCCGGTATTCCACAATTGAAACTGAATGATATTGAGGACGATAAAACCTTTGCCGTAGCTGGAATAGAAATCATTCCCATTACTGTTATGCATTTTCAATTACCTGTATATGGTTTCAGGATTGGGAATTTTACCTATATAACCGATGCCAAAACCATTTCTGACGAGCAGAAAGAAAAGATCAGAGGCACAGAAATTCTGGTTGTTAATGCCTTGCAGAAAGAAAGTCATATTTCTCATTTTACGCTTTCAGAAGCTCTGGACTTTGCAGCAGAGATCAACGCCCATAAAACATACATCACACATGTCAGTCACCGCCTGGGTACACATCATGAGATTTCCCGGGAGCTTCCAGTCGGGGTTTTTCTGGCTTATGATGGGCTGGAATTAGAAGTTAGAAGTTAACTGTTATCAGTTGTCTGTTGTCGGTTAGTTGTTATCGGTTGTCTGTTGCCGTTATTCAATTGCAAATGCAGGTAAACGAGGTCTGTTTTTCTTTAAAGGTTGAGGCCTAAAAATTAACTAAAAAGAAAAATAAATACGAATTTATGCTATTTTCGGGTAGAAATTCCACAGATAAACCGGACCCCAAAAATCGAATCTGATTACTGCTTTTGTTCGAGTGCTGTTCGAGTGCTGTTCGAGAGTTGTTCGAGTCGGCTTCGGGTCAGGTTCGGGACAAGAAGGTGACAAGTTCGAGACAAGTTCGAGACAAGTTCGAGACAAGTTCGGCACAAGTTCGTGTCGGCTTCGGTGCCTGCCGAAAAAATGTCGAAGAAATCTCAAAGAAATGTCGAAGAAATCAGCCTTTTGTCTGCCTTCAGTCAGCTTTTTGG
>JBAZHY010000333.1:0-3447 GCA_041652175.1 Pedobacter sp. | reverse complement strand
TGATCTTTTATATGGCAGTTTATATCATAATGAATATGGCAGCGTTCCTCATTGTCGATGAGATTGAAGAGCAAAGTGGCAAACTGCTTATTGACGACTATAAGGGACTGGGGAAAGTCAATGCCCCTTTGATGGCAGCTTTTGTTATTGTTCTGGTTTCGTTAACCGGTTTGCCGCCTACGGTTGGTTTTACGGCTAAATTTCTGGTGTTTTCTTCTGCCATTGAAGCTTTTCGGAGCACAAATTCTATTATAATACTCATTATGATCATTATAGCTGCCGTGAGTACTGTAGTTTCCTTATTTTATTACTTCAAGATTCCATTGAATGCTTTTCTCAGAGACTCAGGTAATCAGATAGTAAAACTCGAAAACTCTCCAAAGGCCTATATAGGTTTATTTTTGGCTATTTTATTACTTGTCCTGATTGTTTTTCCTTCGGTAATTGCAGACCTCGTCTGAACAGGTTGAAAAATATGGCATAGGCCAGACTATTTTATAACTGAATTACTTGACTTCTTAGGGATTAAATATCTACTTTTGCATTCTCAGAACTATTTATGAGCGATCAGATCAAACATGAGTGCGGAATAGCACTTATTCGTCTATTAAAGCCTCTATCTTATTATCAGCAAAAATACGGCACCGCACTTTACGGTCTTAATAAGCTGTATTTGTTGATGGAAAAGCAGCATAACCGCGGGCAGGATGGGGCAGGAATTGCAACCATCAAGCTTGATGTTCCGCCGGGTAACCGATATATCAGCCGTTATCGGGCAATGGGTTCCGGTGCAGTTTCAGAGATATTTGAATATGTTCAGAAGAAATTTGCTGATGTTCAGCGTGAAACCCCTGAAAAACTACATGATGCTGCCTGGCTAAAGGAAAATATCAGTTTTACCGGAGAAGTCCTGATGGGACATTTGCGCTATGGCACTCATGGTAAAAACAGTATTGAAAGCTGCCATCCCTTTTTACGTCAGAATAACTGGATGACCAGAAACCTGGTTGTCAGTGGTAATTTTAACATGACCAATGTGGATGAATTGTTAGAGCAATTGTTTGAACTTGGCCAGCATCCGAAGGAAAGGACCGATACGGTAACTGTACTGGAAAAGATCGGGCACTTTTTAGATACCGAAAATCAGATCCTTTTTGATAAATATAAAACAGAAGGCTTTACTAATGAACAGATAAGCCATCAGATAGCCGAACATATTGATGTTGCTTCAATTCTTCGCCGCTCTGCCAAAACATGGGACGGAGGTTATACAATCAGTGGGATAATGGGACATGGGGATGCATTCGTAATGCGTGATCCTGCAGGTATCCGCCCTGCTTTCTATTATCAGGATGAGGAAGTTGTTATTGTAACTTCTGAACGGCCTGCTATTCAAACGGCCTTCAACATTCCGCTTGAATCGGTAAAAGAGATTAAACCCGGACATGCATTAATTATCAAAAAGAACGGTAAGGTAACCGAAGAGCAATTCCGCGAACCGGAAGAATTAAAATCATGCTCTTTTGAACGGATTTACTTCTCCAGAGGAAGCGATGCTGATATCTACAAGGAAAGAAAGAATCTTGGTTTGTTTCTTTGTCCGCAGATATTTGAGGCAATTAATTATGATCTGAAAAATACGGTATTCTCATACATTCCAAATACTGCTGAAGTAGCCTTTTACGGAATGGTTGAAGGGGTACATAAATATGTAAAGGATTATCAGAAAGAAATACTTCTGAAAAGGGCCGATAAGATTTCTGATGCTGAGCTGGAAGAAGTTCTGAATATGTCTGCCAGGGTAGAGAAAATTGCCATTAAGGACGTTAAACTTCGTACTTTCATTACGCAGGATGCCGACAGACAGGATATGGTGGCTCATGTTTATGATACCACTTACGGTTTAATTAATAAGGGTACTGATAACCTGGTAATCCTTGATGATTCTATCGTGCGGGGGACAACCCTCAAACAAAGTATTCTGAGAATACTTGACCGCCTTGGCCCCAAAAAGATTGTGGTTGTTTCTTCTGCCCCTCAAATCAGATATCCCGATTGCTATGGAATTGATATGTCCAGAATGGGCGAATTTGTTGCATTTGAAGCGGCTATTTCACTCCTCAAGGAATCCGGTAATGAAGATCTGATTCAAAAGGTATACAAGAACTGTCTTGAATCAGAAAAATTAGGTAATAAGCAGGTAAAAAACTACGTTCAGGAGATCTACAGTCAGTTTACAGATCAGGAAATTTCTGACCGGATAGCAAAGATTATTACACCTAATGACATAAAATGTGAAGCTCAGGTAATTTACCAGACGCTTGATAACCTGCATAAAGCCTCACCAGCCCATTTAGGCGATTGGTATTTCTCAGGTAATTATCCGACTCCGGGAGGGAATAAGGTCGTTAATAAAGCCTTTATGAACTGGGTGGAAGGGAAGAACCAGAGAGCTTACTAAGATTTGAGAATATTTCATAAAAATGGAGAAAGAGTTTGAAACACAATTCCTTCTCCATTTTTATTTAAAGTCCTTTCTTTTCGGAGAGCTAGATGAGCGTATCTCCATATAATAAATTATAAATAATCCTGAGTGCAAAGATCAGGATCAATACTCCCGCAATACGATTTAACCTGGCAATATTTTTTTCCTTAATCTTATATCTGAGTTTATTGGCATAATAGGCTTTCAGTACATCCAGACTAAACTGAGTGACGAGTATTGATCCGAAAAAAGGTAGGATTTCGGATGGTTTAATTTCACCCGTAATAGAGATAATCCCGCTTGTTACACTGACCCAGTAAAGCAGAATGGCAGGATTAAAAATGCACATCAGAAACCCTTTCAGAAAATACCCTGTATTATGTCTTCTGGAAGTGCTTTGTTCATAATTAACCTTAACTTTTTTAAAGAGATAATAAACGCCTATTACGAAGAGTACAATGCTTCCGGCAATGCCGATCTGCATTCTGTATTGATTTTCTAAAGCTATAAATGAAGATCCGTACAAAGTCAGACTTACGTAAAATATATCACTGATAAGAACCCCACCTGCTAATGAAACCCCGGCATAAAACCCTTTTTCTATACTGGTTTTAATCAGGGCAAAAAATACAGGTCCGGTTAAGAAGGAAAGCACAAATCCCAGTCCAATACCTGATATGATTGATTCTAACATTCCGAATTATTAATCCTTAGATCACAAAGTGCAAATTAACCTAAAAACATAGAGTTTTGAAGTATGATTGATAAAAACATTAAAAACCATTAGTGTAAAAATTTCAATTAGTACGAAATCACATAATAGATTTAAAGATTAAAGTTTTGAACGAATTTTTCTAAAGCAAACCCTGATCAATTCCAAAAGATCATTATTGCTTTCAGCTGTCTGTTTAAAAGCAAAATAGTTGATCCCCTTGAAATTTTTCCGCTCGTGCCGCTGGGCA
>JBAZHY010000332.1:0-3466 GCA_041652175.1 Pedobacter sp. | reverse complement strand
AATACCAGCAATTGGTGAAATCAGGATACCGCTGTTCTCTGTCTGCCACCAGGTATCAACAATCGGACATTTACCTTTCCCGATTTTATCATTATACCAGTGCCATGCTTCTTCATTGATCGGCTCTCCAACTGAACCTAATTTTTTCAGGGAACTGAGATCTTTACCTTTCAGGGGCTCATCGCCAAAGCTCATTAATGAACGGATCGCAGTTGGGGCAGTATAGAGAATGTTAACCTCATATTTATCTACTATTTCCCAGAAGCGGCCAGCATCCGGCCAGGTGGGAATACCTTCAAACATTAAACTTGTTGCACCCTGGGATAATGGGCCATAGACAATATAGGAGTGCCCGGTAATCCAACCGATATCGGCAGTACAGAAATGAACTTCACCCGGTTTATACTGAAATACGGTTTTGAAGGTATAACCGGTATAAACCATATAACCACCACAAGTATGAACCACACCTTTAGGCTTACCGGTTGAGCCGGATGTATATAATATAAACAGGGGATCTTCAGCATCCATTGGTTCAGCAGGACACGCCGGATTTCCCTGAGTTTCTACCTTTTTGATTTCATCTTCCCACCATACATCACGCCCTTTAATCATTGAAACAGGAGTACGGGTACGGGTTAGAACGATGATTCTATTAACAGAGTGGCACTGAACTAAAGCATCATCTATAATATTCTTCAACGGAATATCCTTGTTACCTCTGAAGCCACCATCAGAAGTAATAACCAGATTACACTGTGCATCATTGATTCTGTCGGCAATAGACTGGGCAGAAAAACCACCGAATACTACTGAGTGAATTGCTCCGATACGGGCACAGGCAAGTACTGCAATAGCCAGCTCAGGAACCATCGGCATATAAATACAGATCCGATCGCCTTTTTTTGCTCCATTGTTCTTCAAAGCATTTGCAAACTGGACAACTTTAAAATGAAGTTCTTTGTAAGAAAAGGCTCTGTAGTGTTCTTCAGGATCATTAGGTTCCCAAATCAATGCCGTCTTATCAGCATCTTTCTCCAAATGACGATCAAGACAGTTCTCCGTGATATTTAATTTACCACCAACAAACCATTTTACATTGGGTTCTGTAAAGTTCCAGTCAAGGACTTTATCCCATTTCTTCTGCCACTGAAAAGTGCTGGCAACATCGCCCCAGAAACTTTCGGGTTCAGCAACACTATAGTCATAAACACGCTTGTAATCGTCAAAGGAATTAATACTGAGATCCATTTTTTTATTTTTGTTCGTAAACTTTATATATTAGAGTACAATTATATTATATTCAGGCTTCTTAGCCTAATATAGACTCAAAAAAATTACATAATCCCACTCTTAAAAGCAGCTTTTAAAAGGAATATCTAATTTTATAGATAAAGTGTTGCGTATCTGATTTTTTCTCCTGATATTTGCAAACTCTTTAAAGATTTGAATTTAATAAAAAGCTACAATATATAGTCATGTCGAGAATTTGTGATTTAACAGGAAAAATGGCGATGAATGGTTATAACGTTTCTAATTCGAACGTAAAAACCAAGCGTAAATTTTATCCTAACCTGCATGTAAAAAAGTTTTACATTCCAGAAGAAGACAGATGGATTACGTTGAAGGTTTCTTCTTCAGCCATTAAAACCATCAGCAAGAATGGCATTACTGCCGTAATTAACAAATTCCTTAAAAAAGGATATATATAAGTTATACGTAAAAACGTACTACGTACAACATAAACAACAATACAATGGCTAAGAAAGGTAATAGAGTTCAGGTTATTTTAGAATGTACCGAGCACAAAGAAAGTGGCATGGCTGGAATGTCTCGTTACGTAACAACTAAAAACAAGAAAAATACTACAGAGCGTTTGGAATTGAAAAAATTCAATCCTGTTCTGAGAAAAGTGACTGTTCACAAAGAAATTAAGTAATATTTATTGAAAAGTGAGTTTCTGCTTACGGATCAATAACTAAACATATACAAAATGGCAAAGAAAGTAGTTGCAACCCTGAAAACAGGTGCTGGTAAAGAATACTCCAAGGTTATTACAATGACTAAGTCCCCAAAAAGCGGTGCTTATTCATTTAAAGAAATCATCGTTCACAACGATCACGTAAAGGACGCTATTGCTGCATCTAAAAACGCTCAATAAGAAGTCCAATGGATTTTAAGAAGCCGCCCACGTACGTCGTTGGGGGGCTTTTTTCATATAAAATATAATTGTTTTTCGCTTATCTCCTGCTCATGAACTATAAGTTTGTAAAAAGGAAATCTTAAACTGACACCTATGGGATTATTTGACTTTTTTAAGAAGAAAGAAAACGATGTACAGGAACAGGCTGAACTGGATAAGAGCTTAGAGAAGACCAAAGAAGGACTGTTTTCCAGAATTACTAAGGCTGTAGTAGGTAAATCTACTGTCGATGATGATGTACTTGATAATCTGGAAGAGATTCTGGTTAATTCGGATGTTGGGGTACAAACTACCCTGAAGATAATCGACAGAATTCAGGCTCGTGTTGCCAGGGATAAATACATTAATACCTCCGAATTAAATGAACTTCTTCGTTCGGAAATTCAGGGTTTGCTGTCTGAAAATAACAGCAACGATTTCCGGAATTTCGAATATGGCAATCATAAACCCTATGTAATCATGGTGGTTGGTGTTAACGGAGTAGGCAAAACTACAACCATTGGAAAGCTTGCCCATAAGCTTAAACAGGCTGGAAATAAAGTGGTTTTAGGAGCAGCGGACACTTTCCGTGCAGCTGCTGTTGATCAGCTTAAACTTTGGGCAGAACGTGTCAATGTACGCGTGGTAGCTCAGCCGATGGGGTCAGATCCGGCATCAGTAGCCTTCGACACCTTACAATCTGCCGTAGCTAATGGCGAAGATGTTGCCATTATAGACACGGCCGGTCGCCTGCACAATAAAATTGCTTTGATGAACGAACTGACTAAAATCAAGCAGGTTATGAATAAAGTGGTTCCGGGTGCACCTCACGAGATCCTGTTGGTACTGGATGCATCCACAGGGCAAAATGCGATTGAACAATGTAAACAATTTACACAGGCTACTGAGGTCAATGCACTGGCTTTAACCAAACTCGACGGTACAGCAAAGGGTGGTGTGGTGATCGGAATTTCCGACCAGTTTAAAATTCCGGTGAAATACATCGGTGTAGGTGAAGGTATAGAACATCTGCAGCTGTTTAACAAAAAAGAATTTGTGGATTCCCTGTTTAAATGATCGGGCTAAATAAAGATGAAGACAAAGAGCAGAAAGCAAGCGGAAGAAATTAAGCCCAGGGTAAATGTCATTACACTGGGATGTTCAAAAAACATTCATGATTCGGAAGTTTTAATGGGACAACTTCGCGGAAACAGTATGGATGTTGTACATGAAGATGAAAAATTAAACAAAAATGATATTATCGTCATCAATACCTGTGGATTT
>JBAZHY010000331.1:0-3471 GCA_041652175.1 Pedobacter sp. | reverse complement strand
TGTTTATTCGATACTTTCTTCTTCCAGAAGTTGTTTTTCAAATAATTCGAAATAACTGCCTCTTAAAGCAATCAGTTCTTCGTGGCTTCCCTGTTCAATAATTTCACCATCCTCCATCACCAGAATCTTGTCTGCATTTTTGATAGTTGATACGCGATGTGCTATCAGAATGCTTGTTTTGTTTTTCATGATGCGACTGAGGTTATTCAATATTTGCTCTTCAGTACGTGTATCCACAGCCGACAGGCAATCGTCAAAAATCAGGATCTGAGGTTCCTTGATGATTGCCCTTGAAATAGATAATCTTTGTTTCTGCCCTCCTGAAAGTGTTATTCCCCTTTCACCGATCATCGTATCAAAACCTTTTTCAAACTCTATAATATTCTGATATAAAGCAGCGTCTTTGGCAGCCTGTTCAACCTTTCCGACCTCAGTGCTATCTAATCCGAATGCGATATTGTTATAGATCGTATCTGAAAACAAAAACACTTCCTGCGGAACAAAACCTGTCTGTTGCCTGTAGTTTTGAAGATTTAGTTTTTGTATTTCTGTTCCATCAATTAGTATTGAACCCGTATCGCAGTCGTACATGCGCATCAATAAATTAGCTATAGTTGATTTTCCAGATCCCGTACGACCGATTATAGCAAGGAATTCTCCCGGTTTAGCTTCGAATGATATGTTTTTTAGAGCCTGAATTCCGGTGTCTGTATAGCGAAAGCTTACATTGTCGAATTTGATACTTCCTTTTAAAACAAGATCTTTTACCGGGCCTGAATGGATTTCAGTGTCTGTTTTCAGAAATTCATTAATCCTTTTCTGTGATGCGGCCGCTCTCTGAATCAGTGATGTAACCCATCCAAGTGATGTTACCGGAAAAGTAAGCTGATTTACATAAACTATGAATTCTGCAATATTCCCTGATGTGATGGTTCCTTTCATAACCTCTACGCCGCCGATGTAAACCGTAATGATGGTACTTAATCCTACCAGAAGCAGCATCAGGGGATAGAACAGGGCCTGAATCTGTACCAGCGACATGGAGTGTGATTTGTAATTTTCGCTTTCAACACTGAATTTTTCTCGTACATCATTCTCCCTGACATAAGCTTTAACAACCCTTATTCCTGAAAACGTCTCCTGTACAAAGCTCGACATGGTTGAAAGCTGCTCCTGAATTTTCTCACTACGTTGATTAATAATTGTATGAACGTAGTAGATTGTTACGGCAAGTAATGGAAGTGGAAGTAAGGAATAGATTGTGAGCGTTGCGTTTACGTTAAACATAGCAACGATAATTAAAATGAACAGTACTACCGTGTTGATGGTATACATAATTGCCGGACCCAGATACATTCTGACCCTGCTTACATCTTCGGTTACCCTGTTCATCAGATCGCCTGTATTGTTCCGACGATAAAAGGCCATTGATAGTTTCTGATAATGAGTGTAAATCTCATTTTTCAGATCATATTCAATATGCCTTGACATGAGGATGATTGTTTGACGCATAAAAAATAAAAACAATCCCCTCAAAAGTGCTAAGGCAAGCACGATTAATCCGAAAAGCAGCAGACTTTGTCCGAATAAGTCAGCCACCATGTCCTGACGTTCAAATCCATTGTAGAGTCTGTATAAAGCGATGTTTTCGCTTACCAGATCAAATGCAATACGAATTACCTGGGCAGGTAATACCCCAAATAAATTGGAAACAATCACAAAAAAGACTCCGGGAAGAAATCTCCAGCGATATTTATAGAAAAATTTATTGAGATAAGCGAGTTCTTTCATTACGTAATCAGTGAGCAAAAATAGCTTATTTGAATTAAGAACATGTATTGAATTTTTACTACTTTTGTAGAGTAAAGCCAGATACGTAACATGATATTATCCCAGTTTGATGAACATTCAGTTTTTAGTCAGCTTAATGCTTTTGGACATCAGAAAGTAGTTTATTGCAGTGATCCCGATACAGGATTGAAGGCGATAATTGCAATTCATGATACAACACTTGGGCCGGCACTTGGAGGAACAAGAATGCAGCTTTACAAGACTGAAAATGAAGCTTTACAGGATGTATTGCGATTGTCGCGCAGTATGACCTATAAAGCAGCTATTTCCGGTCTGAATCTGGGCGGAGGGAAGGCTGTAATTATAGGAGATAGCCGTTTGCACAAATCAGAGGCTTTGATGAGGAGATTTGGCAGATTTATTGAAAACCTCCATGGATCGTTCATTACGGCAGAGGATGTGGGTACAACACCCAAAGACATGGAATACATCCGAATGGAAACTAAGTTTGTAACCGGTGTTCCTGAGTCTATCGGAGGAAGCGGGGATCCATCCCCGGTAACAGCCAGAGGAGTATTCATGGGAATAAAGGCCTGTTTGAAAGAGCATTTCGGGAATGACAGCCTTGCCGGTAAATCTGTTGCTGTTCAGGGAATTGGTCATGTAGGTGAGATTCTGGTGGGGCTGCTCAGAAATGAGAATGCTAAAGTTTACATCAGTGATATAAATGAAGATCGTCTGATTCAGATCGCAAAGAAATACGGTGCCGAAGCCGTTCCCAATAATAATCTGTTTGATCTTGATATAGATATTTATTCACCCTGCGCGCTGGGTGCAACGGTTAATACAGAAACAATAAACCGTTTGCAATGCCCTATTATTGCCGGTTCAGCAAACAATCAGCTTGCTGATGAGGTAATACATGGAAGCCTGTTGCTCGAAAAAGGTATTTTATATGCTCCGGATTATCTGATTAATGCAGGTGGTTTAATCAATTGCTATTCAGAGATTGCGGGTTTCAATAAGAAGAAAACACTTCAGATGGCCGAAAATATTTATGAGGCCACCAGAAGGGTAATTCAGAAATCAAAAGAGGAAAATATTCCTACGATAGAAGCTGCAAATAAGATCGCTGAAAAGCGTATTGCTGATATCAGAAAAATAAAAGCATCCTATTAATAAATAGGGTTATTAAAAACAAAATCGTTCTTATACATGTTAAACAGAAGGCATCTGAGGGTTAAAGCATTGCAGGTATTGTATTCTTACCATCAATCTGAAATAAAGGATATTGTACCATTTGAAAAGGCACTGATACAAAGTGTAGACAAGGTCAATGAAATGTACGTATTCTTACTTTCTTTGCTTGTTGAGGTTGCTGATTACAGTATTGTTGATGCGGATGAACGTGCTAATAAACATCTTCCGTCTGAAGAAGATTTAAATGCCAGTGTGAAACTTCATGATAATCTGTTTATAAATGCACTAAGGCAAAATGCTGAATATCAGTCTTTAGTTAAGAAATATAAGATATCATGGGATTTTGATCCTGAAATCAGCAAATCTATCTTCATTACCCTGAAGTCTGCTCCGGAGTATAGCTCCTATCTGAATCTTACAGAACATTCCATACAATCTGATAAGGATATTATTAAATATATTTTTAAGAAGCTGATTCTT
>JBAZHY010000330.1:0-3474 GCA_041652175.1 Pedobacter sp. | reverse complement strand
TTCCCCTTGCTTTTGTGAATGGTATATAATAAAGCACTTTGTTCAGGTATTACAAGTGCCCCCCTCTTCCGGGTAATTGCCATAGACTGACTGGCATAAAAGAGAGAAGAATCCAGTTTTCCTGTTTTTTGGAATACCCTGGACATTCCCAGGAATGTCAGACTTAAGCCAGCTCCTGTTTTTATCATTGGAGGAATACTTAAGCGGTAGTACTCTAAAGCCAATGTGTTTTGCCCGGATTCTGCATGGATATCTCCCATTCTAACCAAGGAAGTACCCATTACCCTGGGATAATTAATCTGACGCGCTAAATCATAGGCCTGCTGTGTAAACATCCTGGCAGAGTCCAGGATGTTTAAACTTCTGTAGGTAGCTCCGATAGCCCCAAGAGCCATACAAATCTCCTGCTTATTATTTAACTTTTCTCTAATAGCTTTCGATTTAAAATGATAGCGTAATGCCTGACGGTAATCTCCCATTTGATGTAACATCGATCCAATAATTCCTAAATTATTTGAGAGTCCATCCAAATAATTGTTCTTTTCGTTGATCTTTAAAGCCTGGAGAAGTAGTTCCATCGCTTTTGGAGTATTACCCATTGCATTATATCTACCAGCGACCATATTTAAACTCTTAGCTTCTCCTTTTACAAAACCAATACGGCGTGATAATTCCAGTGCTTCGAAGACTAAAGGCGCAGCTTTTTCGGGTTTAGACATTGAATAAGCATAGGCTAGGTCATTCAACAGCAAGGCACGAGTAGTATCCTGCTTTTCATTTCGCAGCACTGCTTCCAGGCTGTCTATATTGCTTATTTGAGCATTAAGCCCGGTAAGTTCAAAGCAAAATATTAAGAGAATAAATATTTTTTTCATGATCTGTTTAATACTTGAGATGGTTCTTTTAACTACTGCTGAATATCTGCTATTTTGATGATGCCCTATTTTAATACCATTTTTTCAGGAGTAATGCAGGCTCTCCTGATTTCTTGATTTTAGAGATTATATTCCTTGGCAATAAACTTTTTAATTCTCCCTGAACGGCTGATAAGCGCAATAATTTTGATGTTGACAGCGCTGCTTAATCCCCTGATATCACTTACTGCGAGTAATGAATTGTTTATCGCATTGCTGTCTGTTGATCTGAGAAACAGGGCTTCATTAGGGTTGATTACCTTGTCACTTTCATCAATTACTTTGTGATAGTCTCCGGCATCTAGAAGCGGGCGTATGTCGTCCCGTAATTTTTTCTTGTCGAGGATCAGATGTTCGAATAAAAATTGGATCTGGTCAACGGTTTTATAATAAGCAACGATACTATCGGAAGCCTGTTTATTTTGGATTAATCGCATCCCACCCGAGTTCCTTAACTGAACATTTGTTCGGTCATTAATGAATAAATTAATGTTTGTTGATCTGACAAGCCTTCTGGAATAAGTATAGATCAGATTTGCAGGAGTAGTTTTGCTTGCACCCGGTAATATGATTAGCATGGAATCTGCCCCTCGTATTTGCAGGCTCATAGTCCTTAACAGACGTGGAAGGCTCTTTTCATCACTGCTGAGGTCTTCATGAAAAGACTTAATGAATGTTTTCTCCCTGTCTTTTTCGATTCGGTGTTCCAGCATATATTCGGCCAGGAAGCCCAGGAAAACTGCTAGAAATAGCATAGAAAATTCGAGCAGGTATTCACTCCACTTCTTTTTTCCCATGACGTGATGAGGATGCTTGTGTACTTCCATATTCTCAGTTTGAATGAAATTTTCCGGATCCGGTTTTTCAATGAAAGCTTCTGAAAGTTCCGGCTCTGCAGGTCGGGTTTCTGATTCAGAAGCTGGAACTGCCTTAACCTTGCGTACTCGTTTACTCATAGATAATAGGGCAATCCTATTTTAGAATAGGTTATTAAAATGAGATCGATAAAGAATGCCATAATAAATATGCTGATTATCAGTCAGATATCCTA
Source organism: Pedobacter sp. (assembly GCA_041652175.1). Lineage (GTDB taxonomy): Bacteria > Bacteroidota > Bacteroidia > Sphingobacteriales > Sphingobacteriaceae > Daejeonella. Next base: position 1,509 of record JBAZHY010000330.1, on the reverse strand, counting down.
ACAAACTGTTAATATTTAAACCAAACACTTATAATCTTCAGGAAACTTTAATCGCTGCCACTACTCAGCAACACTGCAGGTCGAAATAATGAAACCATGAGGATACCAGTCTGCGAAGGATTCGGTTTATCCAGAGCAAAACCCTGGATAATGGGGAGCAGGTGAGCATAGTGCAGCTAATCGTAGCGAAGCACAATTAGCAAACGTGGTCTGGCCTGAGCATTGCAAGGCTTAACAGCATTTTGTGCCGAAGCTCTTTGGTAGAGCAAAGGACTGAAAATCCTGGTGTCGCTGGTTAGATTCCGGTTGGTACCACAGAAAGCCTCTATTGTTTTTTAAAGATCCTGACAGTCCCAACATGTAATTTATCCGCATTGGTTTTACTTGTACCAATCATTAGTTTTTTGGGAGAATAGGCTACGATACCGAGAGAAGCGTCAAAATCATTCTTATCCAGTATCCTGAACTGATCATCAGTGCGGAGCAGTTTCGGGCTACCATAACAGCCGAACCACCACTGACCGGCATAATGTTCCACGGTTTGTATCCCAAGCTGCGTATATCCGCTGTCTATAATGTGACGTTTAATAAACTTAAAATCCTTGTCGTACTCATACACATAGTTCTCATTATAATCAGTTGGCAGTCCACCCACCACATAGAATTTCCCTTTATTAGAGGCAATTCCACCTGCACCATGTACTAATTCAGGCACCTTATATCGTGCTACTTCTTTCAGATTGCCGGCATTATAAACAAAGACCCAGGAATCTTCCTGACCCGGAGGCCGGTTGAATTTGCCCAGATTAACTGCGACATAAATTTTACCATCCACATAACATAAATCTCCATGATGATTTAATACTTTGACGCGGTTTAATACCTTCCCTTTCAGATCGGTCCGAACCATTTCATTGGTAAAGCTCCAGTAGATACTTTTTTTCTGATCGGTACTGATACCTTGCAAATGCATAGGATAGGCACCTTCACAACTGATGGTTTGTATTAATTGATGATCCTGAATCAGGCTATCCTTTACTGTTGGATTAAAAGAGCGCAGTGGCATTGAACTGCCGGGTTTTGCAGCCAGAGTCAGAAGGAGGGTGAAAAGTATCAGCCTTATGTTTTTCATCTTTATTGGATTTCGTATATCCGCGTAATCAGGGATTATTTGTTCGTTGAAAGATAAAAGAAAGATACTGAGCTTAATTTAAATTTCTCAAAAAAATGAGCATAATTAAAACTGTCAAATAATAATTAAGTGTTTTTGAAGATAAATAGATTATCCGGAAGCTTTTAGTTTAGCCTGTATGAAAGAATTTTTGATATTCTGACAATCAGTATTTTATAGCTTCGGGTTTGGAAACAGCTTTATTGGGATGCGAGGTTCAGCTAAAATCTTCTAATATTTTTCAAATAATATTTTCTTAAATGAAAAAAGACACTACATTTGCAGTCCCGAACAAAACGGGTATGGTCTGGTACCATAGCTCAGTTGGTAGAGCAAAG
>JBAZHY010000329.1:0-3480 GCA_041652175.1 Pedobacter sp. | reverse complement strand
CAAAATTATGAATATTACTGTATGTTAATAAGTGAACATTATCGTTCATATCGTATTAATTAATAGCTATTTATGTATAAATCAATGGTGGATAAGTGACTATTAATAGTTAATAACTTGTTTAAAGTTAATGACCCTTTTTCTTGACAAATACATTTAACAACCCTATATTAGTATTGTTAAGTCGCTCGTACTTTGATAGCCTGAAATAATATCCTGACGAATCCGAGGCTTTAGAGCTTCACCAGATTACGGATAATTTAATTTTGGAAACCTGTCTCTGGCCGAAAGGTCAGGTTTGGGGAACAATATCCTAAAGGACAGGCATTACCAATGTTGTGAATGTTTCACGGAATGTTTACAATGAAAAAGTAAAGGGAATCGATAACAAAAAGTTTGAAAGAACTTATGTAGCGGCCCGATTAAAGTAAAGAAGACTTAATACTTTTGAGTAGCTACGGCTGCAAAAAAAGTTGAAACGGAGATCTGAATCGCAAGAGGATGGTCTCCGTTTTTTTTATACGAATTTTTAAGAGATACACAGCTTCGGCCAATTTTCTCTAAATTTGATTAGGATGGCGAAAGATAATTCAATAAAAGTTCAGGCTAAGATATTTGTGCTCGACACATCGGTAATATTATATGACCATGATGCATTTCAGAATTTTCAGGAACATGATGTTGCCATTCCAATTCAAGTGCTTGAAGAGCTGGATAATCTTAAGAGTGGGAATGATACCAGAAATTATGAAGCCAGAAGTTTTATCAGACTAATGGATGAAATATCCGGGAATAAATTGATTAATGAATGGGTGTCCTTAAAAGGAAAGGGGAGAGGTAAGTTTAAGGTTGTTATGGACGATATTCCCGGGAAGATTAATGCTGAAAAAGTGTTTGGAGAAGGTAAGTTTGATCATAGAATATTAAATTCAGCACTGAACCTGCAGGAACAATATCCCGGGAAAAAAGTAATTCTTGTATCAAAAGATATCTGCTTGCGGTTAAAAGCAAAAGCTTTGAATCTTTATTCAGAAGATTATGAAACCGGAAAGGTTAAAAATGTTGAAGAGCTCTACACGGGTAAGACCATAATAGATAAATTTGATGATAAGCTTTTGAATTTGCTCGTCAAAGAGGGCTCAATATCAGTATCCGGATATGATTTAAGGTTACCTGCTGAAAGTAGTTTTATCATTTTGAAAAATAAACGCAGAATAATTCCTGCCTACTATGATAAAAAAAATGAGGTATTCCAACATATCCCCAAACGATCTGTATACAGTATTGAACCTAGAAACCCGGAACAAGCATTTGCCATAAATGCTTTGATGGATCCTTCAATTAAACTTGTTACCATTCAGGGCAATGCCGGTACAGGTAAAACGTTACTTGCATTAGCAAGTGCATTGGAACAAAGAAAAAATTACAGACAAATTTTCGTTACAAGACCAATTGTAGCTTTAAGTAATAAAGATATCGGATTTCTTCCCGGAGATATCAAATCTAAGATCGATCCATATATGGCACCAATATGGGATAATTTAAAATTTATCAAAGATCAGCATGCAGATGATGAAAAGGTCCAGGCTAAAATAGATGAACTGGTGCTGACAGAAAAAATAACAATTGCACCACTGGCTTATATACGAGGAAGAACTCTAACTAAGATTTTTTTTATTGTTGATGAAGCCCAAAATCTTACACCACATGAGATAAAGACAATTATTTCAAGAGCAGGTGAAGATACTAAAATTGTATTTACCGGAGATATTTATCAGATAGATACTCCATATCTGGATGCGGAGAGTAATGGATTATCCTATCTTATAGATAAAGCTAAAAATCATCCGCTTTACGCGCATATAACCCTACAAAAAGGAGAAAGAAGCGAATTAGCCAATCTTGCCAATGATTTACTTTGATGAATAATAAGTCTTGATAAAAACAAGAAAAGCATCTCTTTCGGGATGCTTTTCTGTGTTCAATGATATATGTTGATTAGTAAACAACTTTCACATTAACAGCGTTAAGGCCTTTTTTGCCACGCTCTACTTCGTACTGAACTTTATCGTTCTCACGGATTTGATCAATTAGACCAGATGAATGAACAAAGACATCTTCCTCACCTGATTCTGCGGGAACGATGAATCCGAACCCTTTAGTTTCGTTAAAAAACTTTACTGTACCTTCTTTTTGCATTGTGTTATTTATTAATATAATAGTCAAAGGTAACTAAATAGATTGACAACCTAACATTTATTTTCAGTGGATTATTCGGGATAGTGCTTTTATTGCTATTAATATTTATGTTTTAAGGACAACTCTCAAAATATTGTATGACTTATAATTAATCTTATGTTAAATAGAAAACACCTGATCCTACTCTGAATCTTTAATCTGATGAATTATCCTTTATTGAAAATATAAACCACTTTGATATTCAAATCAGATTTATATGAATTAATTCATATAATATAAAAAAAGAGCTTAAACAAAATCGTCTAAGCTCTTTTTTAAAATAAGATAATTAAGAATTATAACTTTTCAATCTGAGCAGATATCTCATCAATTTTAGCCTGATTCTTTTTTATAATGTAATATGTCTTTAAATTTTCAAGTGCAATTTTAGACTTTGGATCAAGCTCACTAGCTTTACTGAGATAAGGAAATGCTTTTTCAAGATCCTCTCCAGCACTTTTAATCATTGCATCATATTCTTTTTGCTGATTCTGAGGTAACTGGTTGGCTTTATTGAATAAATTAATCGCTTTGTTTAATAAAACACCACCAACATTAATATAAGCATCCGCGAAATTACCATCTATTTTAATGGCCTGTAGATAAGATTCTTCAGCTTTACCGGCTTCTCCAATAGTACTATATGCTATACCTAAATAATATGGATACAATTTATTGGTAGGATTTTTTGAAGCCTGGTCAGAAATTTTAGTAATTACCTCTTTCTGCTTTCCTGACATTAAACTTAACTCAATTTCCTGAGTAGCCAATTGGGAATCATTAAATTTAATTGCTCCTTCAGAAGCGATACTAATGGCTTTAGCAGTATCTCCTTCCATTGAATATAAACGGGAAAGATCAAGGTAAATTGACTTGTTAGCAGAAAAATTAGTTTTAATCAGGTCTTCATAACGGCTGATTCCATCCTTGTAATTCTTCGCATTAATGGCTGATAAACCTGCATAATAAGTGATTGTTGTATCACCTGGACGGAATGCCAAAGCATTATTGAAAGCAGTATAAGCATCAGCGAAATTGTTTGTCTGATAAGATCTAACACCTTGATTTAATTCATATTGACTAAAAATCGAACTTGACACATTATCAAGATTGGCTTTGTTCTCTCCGGCTTTATCTAATTCAACGGCTTTTTTATGAGCAGCTTTAGCTTCTTCAATTAATGGTTTAGAGGTAGCAGGAACTGTATCTAACAAAGCTAACTCTCCATAAATCATAGCTTTG
>JBAZHY010000328.1:0-3487 GCA_041652175.1 Pedobacter sp. | reverse complement strand
GATTTTCTGATGTCCAAAAAATCCCCATGAAATACAAAAGGGGGCTGAACTGATCAGCAGAAAAACAAAAAGTTTATTTTTCATGAAATGATTTTGAGATTAAATTCCTATCCCGGTATCTGAAAGAGGAAAGTAATTATTCAACGGTAGATGTAATCTATTGAATGGTCATGAACGGAAGTCAGAGGCGAACCTGTAAGGTGTTTACCTTGTTATCCTGGCGATTTAATAATGATTAACAGAACTTTTTTATTCAGTTCAGGAGCAAATCTGATTTTTTTAAATTATGCTTTGTATTTTAAAATAATCGGCATATATTTGCAGTCCTTAAAAGAAGGACGGAATAATAAGCTTAAGAAATGGCAAATCATAAATCATCGATAAAAAGAATCAGATCAAACGCAGCTAAGCGTTTACGTAATCGCTACCAGGCGAAAACCACCAGAACTGCAATTAAAAGATTACGTACCACTACTGATAAAGCAGAAGCTACGCCGCTTTTGAGTAAAGTGATCTCTATGCTTGATCGTTTAGCCAAAAAGAACATCATTCACAAAAACAAAGCTTCAAACAATAAATCAAAACTGACAAAGTTTGTTAACGGATTGAAGTAATAAATAAAAGATATTTTGAAAAGGGATTCTGATTTTTTCAGAATCCCTTTTTTTTATGCTCAATTCTTTTAGATTTAGCTATGAGAACTTATGAGCAAAAAATAACAATCAAGGCCTGGGCCGAAGAAGATCGCCCCAGGGAAAAACTTTCGATACAGGGCAGAAGGAGCCTGAGTGATGCAGAGCTGATTGCCATCCTGATCGGTTCGGGTAATAAAGATGAAAGTGCTGTTGAATTAAGTAAACGAATTTTATATTCCTGTGATAATGATCTGAATCAGCTGGCCCGGCTCAGTATTGCAGAATTATCGCGATTTAAAGGAATTGCCGGGGCGAAAGCAATCACTATCATTGCTGCACTGGAGCTTGGCAGACGAAGAAGGGAATCTGCAAGTACTGATAAAACCCAGGTAAAAGATAGTATTGATGTTTATGAATTCATTGCACCATGTTTTAAAGATCTGAACCACGAAGAGTTCTGGGTCTTAGTTCTGAATCGCGCCAATATCATTACTTCCAGGCATCTGATCAGTAAAGGCGGACAATCAGGAACTATTGCTGATCCTAAAATAATCTTCAATATTGCCCTTGAAAATCATGCGTCATCATTGATATTGTCACATAATCATCCTTCAGGGAATTTAAAACCAAGTAATGCAGATATTGAGCTCACCAGAAAGTTAAAATCGGCAGGTATGTTTTTGGATATCCCTATACTTGATCATCTGATTATAACAGATAATGGATTTATGAGTTTTGCTGATGAAGGTATGCTCGACTAATCTTAGTTGAGCATTGTTTGAGTTAGAAACTATCTTACATCTCACATCTCAAATCTCATATCTCTTATTATCTTTGCCGTTTAGCATTTTTATAACATGAAGATCTCTTATAAGTGGCTGCAGCAATTCATTCAAACAGATAAAACCCCTGAAGAATTATCCCTTATTCTGACCAATATTGGTCTGGAAGTGGAGAGTTTGGAAAAGGTTCAGTCAGTTCCGGGCGGACTTGAAGGCCTTGTTATCGGTTATGTGAAAGAATGTGTTCAGCATCCTAATGCCGATCGTCTTAAGGTTACCAAAGTAGATATAGGCCTTGCAGAAGATCTTCAGGTGGTTTGTGGTGCAAATAATGTTGCTGCCGGACAAAAGGTAGTTGTAGCTACTGTGAATACAACAGTGCATCCAACAGCTGGGGAGCCTTTTAAGATCAACAAATCCAAGATCAGAGGTGAAGTTTCTGAGGGAATGATTTGTGCAGAGGATGAGATCGGCCTGGGGCATGATCATGCCGGTATTATGGTTCTTGATGCCGGTGCCAGAATAGGTTCTTCGGCAAAAGAATATTTCAAACTTGAAGATGATTATCTGTTCGAGATAGGTTTAACCCCTAATCGTGCAGATGCTGCTTCTCATCTTGGAGTAGCCAGGGATTTGGCGGCCTATCTTGAAGTTGAGCTTAAAATGCCTGATGTTTCAGCTTTTAAAACAGATTCTGCTGATCTGATCATTCCTGTAACAGTTGAGGATAACGATGCATGCGGCAGATATTCCTCTTTGACAATCAGCGGTATTACCGTAAAGGAGTCGCCGGATTGGTTAAAAGATAAACTGAATACGATCGGTATCAGGCCAATTAACAATGTGGTTGATGTGACCAATTATGTTCTCCATGATCTTGGTCAGCCTTTGCATGCCTTTGATGCTGATGCAATTAAAGGTCAGAAGGTTTTGGTTAAAAAATGTGCTGAAGGTACAGTGTTTCAAACTTTGGATGAAGTTGAACGTAAGCTATCTGCTGAAGACCTGATGATATGTAATGCAGAATCACCTATGTGTATTGCGGGGGTTTTTGGTGGGATTTCCTCGGGAGTAAAGGTTTCAACCAGCCGTATTTTTCTGGAGAGTGCCTGGTTTAATGCGGTTTCGGTGCGTAAGACTTCAAAACGTCACGGACTTAAGACTGATGCTTCTTTCAGGTTTGAAAGAGGAACAGATCCCAATATCACGGTGCTTGCTTTAAAGCGTGCTGCTTTGATGATTAAAGAAATAGCAGGTGGACAAATCAGTTCCGAAGTTTCAGATATTTATCCTTCTCCGGTAGCGCCCTTTGAAGTTAGAATAAATTTCAAAAATGTTAACCGTTTGATTGGTAAGGAAATAGCTGAAACAGAGATCCGGTCAATACTGAACGGACTTGGGATTAAGATTGTTTCAGAAGATGCGGAAGGAATGCTCCTGCATGTGCCTCCGTTTAAGGTGGATGTTACCCGTGAAGTTGATATCATCGAAGAGATTCTGAGGATTCATGGATATGATAATGTGGAAATCCCTTCGCAGATACGTGCTTCACTGAACTATTCGCAAAAGCCTGATAAGGAAGTTTTACAAAATCAGATTGCAGACATGCTTACAGGAAATGGATTCCTTGAGATCTTAAGTAACTCACTTACCAAATCAGCTTATTCTGTACAACCTGAGCTGGCTGTAAAGATTCTGAATCCATTGAGCAGTGATCTTGATGTTATGCGTCAGAGCCTGCTTTACTCAGGCCTGGAGGCAGTATCTTATAATCACAATCGTAAGAGTACTGATTTGAAATTATACGAGTTCGGAAAGGTTTACACTGCTGATCATACCGGTTATAAAGAGAACCAGCGTTTTTCAGTATTTATTACCGGTGAAATGCAGTCGGAGAACTGGAATGTGAAAGCTGGTAATGCAAGCTTTTATAACCTGAAATCGTTAGTTGACCTGGTTATCGGCAGGTTGAATATTAAAGGATTATCAGGTACCGATACAACAAACCCGGATTTAGCTTATGGAATCAGCTATAGCAAAGGAGAGAAGTCGCTGGTAGATTTTGGTTCT
>JBAZHY010000327.1:0-3504 GCA_041652175.1 Pedobacter sp. | reverse complement strand
CCATTTCCCTGATGGCGTAAAAAAATATCTGAAGTATTGTCAGGTTGAGGATAACAAAACTTCAAGACCATATACTTCCCGCTATATTGGTTCTATGGTTGCCGACATCCACCGGAATATGATTAAAGGCGGAATTTTTATCTATCCAACAACCTCAAGCGCGCCTAATGGTAAACTTCGTTTGGTTTATGAATGTAATCCGATGGCTTTTATTATAGAGCAGGCAGGCGGACGTGCAACAGACGGATTTGAAAGAATTCTGGACAAAGATGTGAATTCCCTTCACCAGCGTTCTGCCATATTTATCGGATCAGAAAATATGGTGCTGAAAGCAGAGGAATTAATGCGTGAATATTCCTCTCAGAATTTTCAGCAGAATGCGGATGCCCGATTGGAAAATATGGGGGTAATTGGTGGAATTGATTAGATATTAAGTTTCAGCTCCTCTTTTTCAAAAAAAGTATCGATCAGCAGATCTTTCTTTTGTGAAGCCATAACTGCCAGTTCATCGCAGCGTTCATTTTCAGGATGGCCATTATGGCCTTTTACCCATGTGAACCGGATCTGGTGAAGTTTATATACATTTAGAAACCTTAACCATAAATCTTTATTCTTTTTGTCTTTAAAGCCTGTTTTTAACCAGTTGAATACCCATTTTTTTTCTACTGAATCTATAATGTATTTTGAGTCGGAAAAAATCATAATCTGCTGACCTGCCTGTTTAATACTTTCAAGTCCGCAAATTACCGCCATCAGTTCCATACGGTTATTCGTGGTCTTACGATAGCCTTCGGATAATTCTTTATAATGTTTGCCTGAACGCAGTATTACGCCATATCCTCCCGGACCCGGGTTGCCGCTTGATGCTCCGTCAGTAAATATCTCTATCATTAAAAATGCTTTTAAGGCGCAATTATAGCGATTTAGTTTTTAAGCGTATAGAGTTTCCGATAACAATTACATCTGAAAATGCCATCGTAAGCGCTCCAACCATAGGATTAAGAAATCCTAGTGCAGCTACAGGAATTGCAACAATATTATAGAAAAATGCCCAGAAGAGGTTTTGTTTGATGGTTAATAGCGTGTGCTTCCCAATCCTCAGCATTTTATCTATGGCAATAAGATCATTCTTTAACAGGATAACCTCCGCCGACTGAATGGCAATCTGACTTGAATTACTCATTGAAATACCAACATCAGAACTGGTCAGTGCAGGTGCATCATTAATACCATCGCCAACCATAGCCGTTTTTCCCGCAGCTTTGAATTGTTCGATAATCTGCAGTTTCTGATTCGGTAAAGTTTCAGCAAATATTTGTTCAATACCTAATTTCCTGCCAAGTTCTTCGCATTTCTTTTTCTGATCACCACTTAACATGACAGGTATGATACCAGATTTTTTCAGATTGCTGATCAATTGATAAGCATCTTGTTTTATTTCATCTTCTATTGATATTTTTGCGACAAGCTTAGTATTCATTTTCAGAAATAAGCTAAAATCTTCACTTTCTTCCTCAGGATTAAGAATTTGAACAGAACCGAACTGGTAGGTATTCCCTTCAGAGTCTGTACCCGTCATTCCTAACCCTTTTTCTTCTGAAACTTTGGTAAAAACGATTTTTTCAGTTGGCCGGCTGCTTAATTCATTAACCAGCGAGCGGGCAATGGGATGGTTTGAATAAGATTCAATTCCCGAAATGACTGATATTGCCTTTATTTCGCTGATTGAATTAAACTGCATCGCTTTGATTTTGAATTTTCCGGTAGTTAATGTTCCCGTTTTGTCAAAAACCATATATTTCAGTCTGGCAATTTCTTCAATGGTATTTCCACCCTTGATCAGTATTCCATTTTTGGCTGCCCTGCCAAGTCCGACCATAACTGCTGTAGGAGTAGCAAGCCCCATAGCGCATGGGCAGGAAATAACCAGTACTGCAATTGAATTCAGCATGGCTTTCTGAAAGGTAAGATCAAATGCATAATATGCCATCAGAAAGGTAATGACGGCAATACCAACTACAACAGGGACAAATATTGCGGCAACCTTATCACCAAGTTTCTGAATTTCAGGTTTAGCAGCCTGAGCCCGCTTCATAAGCTCTATAATCTGGGAAAGTATGGTGTGTTTTCCGGTTTTTGTGACCAAAACATGAATGCTTCCTTTTTCGATCAGTGTTCCGCCGATTGCCTGATCATATTTCGATTTCTCAACAGGCATACTTTCGCCGGTTAACATCGCTTCGTTCACAGAAGCCTCTCCCCATATTATATCTCCGTCAGCGGGAATTTTATCACCCGTATTGATTACGAGAATATCACCCGGATGTATTTCTGCTGAATTTATCTCGGTTATTTCACCGTTTATTAATCTTTTAGCTTTTAACTCCTGGAATTTTATCAAATCCCTCACGGCAGATGTGGTTTGAGTAACCGACCGCTTTTCAAGAACATTCCCGAGCAGAACCAGGGATACGATTGTTGCGGATGTTTCATAGAAAAGAAAATCCGGCCCTAGGTTGTTTATTGTTCCATAAAGACTGTAAAAAAATGCTGCACCCGAACCGATGAAAATCAGGACATCCATATTGGGAATGCCACTTTTAAGTGAATTAAATGCACTTTTGCCAAAATGAATACTGCTTAAAATAAATACAGGAATACAAAGTGCAAGTTGTACTTCAGGTCGATGTAGCCAATGAAACGGTAGGAACATATGCGAGAAAAGCGGTACACTGAACAAAAGACTGAAGTAGAATTTATTTTCAACCTTTTCATAAAACTTTTCTCTTACAGGTACACTATCTTCACTTACTTTATATCCCAGACCTTCAATATCCTTGATAATTAGTGAAGTAATGGAAGGTCTGTTTGTGCGGAATTTGACTTCGTCATTAGCAAAATCGACATATACATCTTTCATGCCTTTTTTTTCGAGAAGTTTATGTACGGAGAGCGCACAATTATTGCAATGCATTCCACTGACCTGCAGTTCGACTAATTCTTCATTTTCCATATTCGGTACACTAACTCCAACAAATTTAAGATTATATCAAGTTAAATTCAGCAGGCCGGGAATTTAATGGAATTTCAATGACTATTGCCCGGGAATGATTATGGTATTAATAGTGTTCTGATAATCAGTAAAGAAGAATAAGGGAAGATGCTAATCGACAGATTAAATTCTTTTTTATTACGTGTTCCGGTCTGAAGAATTCCTGAAGCCTGAAAAAAACATCTCAACTCTGCTGAAAAAAAATTTGCATAGCATTGCTAAATGCTTACTTTTGCATTCACAAAAAACGGTGGATGTAGCTCAGTCGGTTAGAGCATCGGTTTGTGGTGCCGAGGGTCGTGGGTTCGAGCCCCATCTTCCACCCATCACGGGGCAGGGTCTTTTAGTAGACTTTGCCCCGCTTTTTTGGATTTCAACTCCTCCTGTTCCCCCCATTTGGTCTGTCACATAATATACTAATATTAAAATGACTTAATAGTTGTTTCTGAACT
>JBAZHY010000326.1:0-3516 GCA_041652175.1 Pedobacter sp. | reverse complement strand
TTTCAGTAAAAGAAATAGTCAGAAAGAGATTGTTGCGGACTTTCACACTACCATAATCCGGGTTGATAATAATTTTATTTCTTCCAGTTCTATAAAGCTTGATGAGACACTGATTGGAAATATCTATTCCCTCAAAGAAGTTATCGTTGATCCGGTGGCCCAAATTTCAGGAAATATAACTTCCCATTTTTGTAATGTCAGCGGGAAGGTAATCGGAGATATAAAAGCTATAGATTATGTCGAGTTAAAAAGTACTGCGGTTATTGAAGGGGATATCCGTGCAAAATCTATAAGTATTCAGCCGGGTGCAGTTATTAATGGATTTATTCGCATAGAAGGTCATATTGATGACCGCGACCTGATTGAAAAGATTGAGAACAGATTACCTCCGCTCATTCAAAAGGAGTCTTTTGAACTCCCTTATATTCTGGAGGAAGAAGTTTCTTCAGATGATGAAGAATCTGTAGCTCCGGTTATAAAACAGCTCAGATCCTCAGAAACGCTGAAACATAATCCGGGCCATTCATTAAATCCGGGAGTAATCGAGCCTGCAGATATGGGAGAGGGTCATCATGAATCGGGTAATAGCTGGTATTGATTGCATTCTCTCCGATAATCTAATTTAATAGTCAAATTATATACTTCCTGCACCTACATCCTGCACAAATCTTAATTTTGCCGTGTATCACTAATTACATCCGGTAAAATTATGAATGAACCTAAAGGGAAAAATATTCCCTTATCCATACTGGATCTTGTTCCCGTATTATCGGGAAAAACGCCTGCTGAATCTTTCAGAAATAGTCTTGAGCTGGCACTTATGGCAGAGCAATCAGGGTATACCCGTTATTGGATGGCTGAACATCATAATATGGAAGGGGTTGCCAGTTCTGCTACTTCGATCCTGATCTCACACATTGCTGCAGGGACTAAATCAATCCGGGTTGGTTCCGGTGGAATTATGCTTCCCAATCATTCGCCATTAGTTGTTGCTGAACAATTTGGAACACTGGAATCACTTTTCCCGGGAAGAATTGACTTAGGTTTAGGCCGTGCTCCTGGAACTGATCCTTTAACGGCAATGGCTCTTCGCAGAAGTACAGATCCGGCAGGTGAGGACTTTGCAAAGAGCCTGAAGGAATTGCAGACTTACCTTTCTGCCGGTAATGCCGGCGCAGCGGTTAGGGCAATCCCCGGGGAAGGTCTGGACATTCCGATATGGCTACTGGGCTCAAGTACTTATAGTGCCCAATTAGCCGGAATACTGGGTTTACCTTTTGCCTTTGCCAGCCACTTTGCCCCGAATATGCTTTTCTCAGCCCTGCAGGTTTACCGTGATAGTTTCAGACCTTCTGATTATTTAAAAGAACCTTATGCAATGGCTTGCGTCAATGCAATTGCAGCCGATACCGATGAAGAGGCAGAATTTCTTGCCAGCTCTTTGTACATGACCTTTCTTAGCGTAATTAATGGAAAGCGCACCAAGATGCAGCCTCCCGTAAAAAGCATGGATAATATCTGGTCGGAGACAGAAAAGTATGCAGTTCTTCAAATGCTTAGCTGCTCTTTTATTGGCTCTGCTGAAAATGTAAGTGCAAGATTAGAACAGTTCATTTCAGCAACCGGTATAAATGAACTGATGATCAGTGCTCATATTTATGATCACCGGGCAAGAATACGATCATATGAAATGATTTCAGAATTATGCCTGCATTAGAATTGCTTGTATATTAGATATAAAAAATCAGGCGGTAATCTAACTATGCTCACCGAATCAACATATAAGGCTGCATCTGCAGTAGCTGCGATTGCAGAAAGACATTTCTCTTCCCTTTTGGAAGAAGCATTACACGGCGGTGAAAAGGATCTTGCTGCAGCACCAACTGCAGGGCAAATTGAAATGATGCTTGATACTGCTTTCTGGGCAAGTTTAAGAAGGGAAGAAGGGAATTCGCCTAAGATATCTTTAGCATTCCTGTCTCCTGACCAGGCCGGATACCCTCTCTGTTTTGAAAGCAGGCTTGCCTTTAATGCCGGGGTATTAACTAAACTTGGTCCCGGAGTAGAACGGCCTGGTATTCATCTGGGGGTATGGTTTGATGAAAACGGAATGTATGTTTGGGGAACAACCCATAAGATACCCAATTATTGTTTTGTTCTCGATGTTTCTGAGCCGGGTTTGCTCGTTATCAAGCACCGAAGAATGAATGGATTCGGAAAGTTTACCAATATTGTTGTTTTGATAGGTGATCAGATAAAGATGGTGGATGAAGGCAGCCGGAATCTGCCTGATTGCCCGATATTGTTGTCATCATTGCTCGGATTTACTTCCGCATCTGAAGATAATTCAGTTAATGTTCTGATTCAGCTGGCAGCTTCCATGCGGGCTCACAAACATGGAGGGATTTTGCTGGTTGTACCGGCTGACACCAGTCATTGGCGTAAATCTATTCTTCGTCCTGTAAAATATTCCGTTTCACCCCCATATACTGGTTTAACCGATCTGATGAAAGAGGATCAAAGTAAATGGAAATCTACTGTCTGGCTGGGAGACCTGAACCGCGAGATTGAAAGTATAGCAGGACTCACTGCGATAGACGGGGCTACAGTGATTAGCGATAAACATGAAGTCCTTGCTTTTGGTGCTAAAATTGGCCATGTAGATGGGAATCCCCGGGTAGAACAGATACTTCTGACCGAACCTATTATCGGCGGTGAAGGACGATTGGTTAATCCCGCAGGAAGCGGAGGAACCAGACATACTTCAGCTGCACAATTTGTTCATGATCAGAGAGATTCAATTGCCCTGGTTGCATCACAGGATGGAGGCTTTACAATTTTCACCTGGTCTCCCTGTGATAATATTGTACATGCTCACAGAATTGATAGTCTGCTGTTATAAAGAAGAAAACGTCCGGAAAATCCTATGTTTCCTTGTCTGCCGGTAGGCAAGGATGTGTTTTTTTAAATATTTAACCACATAGGTTGATATACATTATACTTTAAAAGAGACATAGAATGTAGTTTCACATAGATTGAAGCGAAGCTTCAAGACTACATGTGTCTATAAAAAAGCTTAGCAGCTATGAAATGCTATGTGGTGTGGTTTTTAATATAATGCCGGCTTTAAGTTATTCAGGTATTTGCTGACTCAGGCAATGCAGGGTTCCGAATCCCCATATCAGATCGATTGCGCTGATTGGAATGACGGTTCTGTCCGGAAAGCAATCTTTAATTATATTCAAAGCTTCAATATCGTGTGGGTCATTAAATACAGGCACAAGTACCGACTTATTCATGATCAGGAAGTTAGCATAGCTGGCCGGTAATCGCAGTCCTTCAAATTCAAGTTTATGTGGCATTGGAAGGCATACAATCTTTGGGGCTTTTCCGTTTTCAAGCTTCGAGTTCTGTAAGCGCTTCAGGTTTTCCTGTAATGCCTTATAATTGCTGTCTTTCGGATCAGATTCAACTACCGTAATGATGGTGTCTTCATTAACAAACCGGGCCAGATCA
>JBAZHY010000325.1:454-3534 GCA_041652175.1 Pedobacter sp. | reverse complement strand
GCAATTTTATTACTTGCCCTGACTATTTCGGTGATCATTGTGCCAAAATCAGAGTCTTTTACATTAGCCTGAAAATCTTCAACTTTTGCTGCTGATCCACTTTCATTCACCTGATAGGCATTGGGATTTAAAGCAATCACTTTCACCTGAGAGTTTAGCTCCACATTTGCGAACGCTTTTCCTGAGAATGCAGTTCTTTTTATTATGAATTTATTATTATCTGTTTCAGGAAGCTCTACCGCGGCATCAGCAAGCCCTGCTTTTAATTTTACGGCAATACGCGGTGCTAATCCTTTCCCGCTGAATGAGTTGGATAAGACTACCACATCTGCCTGCTCTTTTTGTGCAGCTTCTGCAATAATGGAAGCATAGGCCTGATTAACAAAGGATTTTAATTTATCGCCCGAAACATTAAGCACTTTTGATGCGCCGTATTTTCCCAGATTACTTAGATCTTCCTGTTTAACATCCCCTATAGAGATTGCTGTTAAGCCGGTATTTAATTGATTTGCAATTGCTGCAGCATAAGAAACGACTTCAAAAGTTGATTTTTTGAATTTACCTTCTGCATTTTCAACATATACTAATACTGACATAAAATATTTTTAAGCCCTGACGGGAGATTAATAGCCTGATTATTAGATTACTTTAGCTGCTGTATGAAGCAGACTGACCAGTTTTTCAGTTTCATCAGATGAAAGCATGGTTACAGCACCTCTGGGAGCCGGAACGGCATAAGATTCAAATGAAACCAGTTTTTCTACGTCTATAGCTTCAATAACCTCCAGAGGTTTGGTTCTTGCCGACATAATACCCCGCATATTCGGAATTTTAGGTTCAGCAACACCTTCAGCGCAACTTGCAACAAATGGAAAGGAAACTGTTAAAACCTCTTTGCCTCCCTCTATTTCACGAACCAGACTTGCTTTACTGTCTTCAAGATCCAGTTTTTTAATGATGGAAATGGAAGGGATATCGAGAAATTCCCCGATCATTGCTGCAACCTGAGAACCATTATAATCAATAGATTCCCTGCCGGTCAGGATCATGTCAAAATCTTTTGATTTTGCATAATTTGCAATCTGGGCAGATACAAAATAAGAATCGCGCGGAGCTGCATTAATCCTGACTGCATCATCTGCACCGATAGCAAGTGCTTTTCTGATTGTCGGTTCGGTATTTGCCTCTCCTACATGGATAACCGTTACAGACCCTTTACCTCCTTCGCTTAGT
Source organism: Pedobacter sp. (assembly GCA_041652175.1). Taxonomy (GTDB): domain Bacteria; phylum Bacteroidota; class Bacteroidia; order Sphingobacteriales; family Sphingobacteriaceae; genus Daejeonella. The sequence goes on along the minus strand of JBAZHY010000325.1, from coordinate 2,301 downwards.
TCAATTGCACGTGCCAGAGCGATCTCGTCATAAGGATTTAATATGAATTGAACACCTGAAGTATTGAATTGGGTATTATCAGCGCTAAAAGTTATTTTTGTCGTTGTATCCGGTACATTACTGACACAAACTAAAATTTTCATATAGATTTCTCTTTTTACAAATCTACTTAAAAAAGCTAAATTAAATGCATCATATCCGATTACAAAAGCTTCAGGAATTTCTCAAAAATGAACCCAATGATCCTTTTTTGAAATATGCCCTGGCTACTGAATATTTTAATATAGAGGATTATGACAAAGCATTGTTTTATTATGAAGATTTAATTTCAGGACATCCGGATTATGTAGGGACTTATTATCATCTTGGTAAATTATACGAGCTTCTCGGTCGTAAACCTGAAGCTATTGAAATTTACAGAACCGGGATGAATGTTGCCCGAAAGGCAGGGGATAATCATGCCTATTCGGAATTACAAACTGTTTTTAATTCAGCATCAGGATTAGATTACGAAGACGACTAATTATATGCTCAATAAACGCCAGCTGATATTTTTGTATGATGTAATAGGTTTTACGCTGACAGCTTTTGGCGGTGCTCAGGCACATATTGGTATGATGCTTAAAATCTTTGTTCATAAAAGAAAGTATATTTCGGAGGATGAGTTACTGGAGTTGAATGCTTTAACCCAGATTTTACCGGGACCTTCATCTACCCAAACTATTGTTGGGATTGCTTATAAGATAGGAGGGCTTCCGATTGCCATCACAACTTTTCTGATCTGGATATTACCTTCAGCCGCTCTGATGTGTCTTGCAGTTCTGAGCTATACTTTACTCGGACAAAAAGAGAAATTTGATCAGGTTCTTAAATATATTCAACCAATTGCTGTTGGAATTGTCGCTTTTGCCGCATATTCATTCGGGCATAAGGTTCTGAAATCTCCGACGGGAATATGGCTTGCAGTAGTTTCATTGTTTGCCACTTTATTGCTTAGAAATGCCTATGCTTTCCCCATTCTTATTCTGATAGGCGGGATTGTGTCTTCTGCTGTAGAGTCGGCAGCAGATGAAAGTCGGCTAAGGTCAAAATTGTTTTCTAATATCAACCCTAAGAAAATTGGCTATTTCATCGGGGTATTATTACTTTTTGCCGGTCTGGGTGCTTTGATTAACCGGACTTCCCCGTTTAGTTTACCAATACGTTTATTTGAGAATTTCTACCGTAATGGTATTATGATTTTTGGAGGAGGGCAGGTACTGGTACCTTTTATGTACACAGAATTCGTAGAGATGAAAGCTTATCTCAGTTCCGATCAGTTTATATCAGGTTATGCATTTCAGCAGGCTTTGCCCGGACCTACATTTTCTTTTACTTCTTTTGTTGGTGGAATGACCCTGAAGAATGCCGGTTATAGTATTTACGGACAAATGCTTGGAGCCGGTATCGCTGTACTTGGTATAAATCTGCCGGGTTTGATTCTCATACTTTTTATTGTCCCTTTCTGGAATGATCTGAAAAAAATTACCAGGATCAAGAACTCCCTTTCCGGTATTAATGCTGTGTCGGTAGGTTTTATGGGAGCTGCATTTATTTTACTGTTAAAGCCTGTAGGAATCGATCTTTTTTCAGTCGGCCTGATTATAATGACATTTTTGTTACTGGTATTTACTAAAATTAAAACTCCGGTCATCATTCTGGCCGGAGTTTTATTAGGTTTTTTTCTTTAAGTTTTTTTCTAATCAGAACGGCTGTTCATCGTCAAGATCGTCCATTCTGGAAGGACGGACTATGATATTGCTTGGCTTTTCAAAATCCTGAGAAGGAGATATCCCGGCAAAAGGATT
>JBAZHY010000325.1:0-444 GCA_041652175.1 Pedobacter sp. | reverse complement strand
AAAGGATTAGGTAAATTGCCCGGATGACTACTGAAATCCTCTTCCAGATCAGCAAATTTAACGTATTTACCAATGAATCGAAGCGGTACGGTACCCGTTTCCCCGTTCCTGTGTTTAGCCACGATTACTTCTCCGATTCCAACTGTTGAACGACCCTCGTCTTCAGTAATTCCATAATATTCAGGTCTGTAAAGAAACAGAACCATATCTGCATCCTGCTCAATAGAGCCTGATTCACGAAGATCCGAGAGCATTGGCTTTTTACCGCCGCCCGGTCTGTTTTCTACCGCCCGACTTAACTGCGATAATGCAATTACCGGAACATTCAATTCTTTTGCTACAGATTTCAGTGCCCTTGAGATACTACCGATTTCCTGCTCACGGTTACCCCCTTTACCCTCACTTTTTCCATGCATCAGCTGGAGGTAATCGATTATGATCATC
>JBAZHY010000324.1:0-3534 GCA_041652175.1 Pedobacter sp. | reverse complement strand
AGTTTTCCAGTATCCTAATGATCGTAGCCTGTATGAAATATTTAAAGATTACCATCTGTTTGATACGATAATAGGAAATCAGAATAAAGAAGAGATTCATTGGCTGAAAGATATTCTTTTGAGAAGTAAAAAGTTCGAGAAATTCACCTCAGGTCAGAAAGTATTTCTGTCAATACATCCTTCGACCCATGATACTATTGATTTCTTATGGTCATTACCTTTAAAAGAGACCATCACAATCAATGAACTGCCCGAATTACTTAACCAATCCGGGTCAGATATCAAATTGATAGATTCAAATCAAATAATATCAATTAATTCTTCAGGGCTAAAACGACCATTCTATCTCAGTATTGACAAGGGAATTGCACGGGCAAGTTTTTCTAAATCCCTTCTAAAAGATTGTTTAAACAAGGAATCAGGAAAGATTGAGCAATTGTTTGTCAGCGAAATAATTGATGGTATTAAAAACAATGAAAATGAACTTGCAAACCTGTTTATAAATTATAGAACACCGGGACTCCTGACCCCGTTTTTACGACAAAACCAAATCGGGAATTTTGAGTTATTTAAAAGCCTGACAGGCCTATCAAGCTTAACATTAAATTACAAAAGTGATGCCCTTATGTTTAATGGTATCACTTCCGGCCGAAAGGGAAGAAGAAGCTATATTGATCTGTATCTTCAGCAAAAACCAATAAAAAATACTTTAAAACGGATTTTCCCATATAATACTGCCAACTCGGTAACTTATGGTATCTCAGATTATAACCTTTTTCACAAAGACCTACACGAGTTGTTCAGTCTGAGAAAATCAACTGATTCCCTGAAGAAAGAAATAGATCTTATCATTTCAGAAAGTGGATTGAATCCCGACAGGGATATAAAGAGACTTTGGGGCGATGAAATGAGCACTCTGCAGCTTTCTACACATGAAAGCCTTGCAATCATTAAAACAAGTGATGGAAGTAAACTACAGTTCTATCTTGAACCTGTAAGTTCAGAATATTCAGACGTCATCAGGAAAATGAATTATCCGGGACTTTTCTATTATTTCTGGGGCGATCCTTTAAGAAAATACAATAAACCCTTTTTTATAATAAGCGACAATCTGATCATCCTTTCCAATTCAGCAAATACCCTTCAAAAGTATTTCAGGGATTATAATCTCGAAAGATTCCTTTCTAAGACTGAACAATTCATTCAGTTTGATCAGCTGGTGGCAGATCAGGCAAACATTTCATTTATATTTAATCTGAATAACTCAGGAAGCATTATCAGATCTTTATTTAAAAAGAGTTATGCCGATAATTTCAGAAGTACATCTTACGGAATAAAAGATCTTTATGCAGTTTCATTTCAGTTATCCAGTAATAAGGATCATTTTTTTACAAATTTTTACACCGGTTATAAGGACAGCAAGCCTGCCGAAGAGCTCTTGTTTAACGTAGATAGTATTAAAACCAGCGATTAACCATGTTTAATAGTAAAACTATCCTTTGCTCTTTCAGAAGAATTTTCTCAACTATGATCTTTACAATTGCCTTTAATATGGCTTTTGGTCAGCAATTCTCTTTATATAACAGCAGGACTTTGTATGACAGCTTTGAAAATCCTTCCCAGAAGGCATTTCAGGTTGATAGCAGCAGAAGGTTTGCGTTTAACTTTCTGATCCCTACAATCAGTATTAACAGCAGCTTTTCCGGCCCTGCGGAATCTGCATTCAAATCATTGATCTATGACGGTGTATTTAATGGAAGGGATATCAAACTCGGAGAAAATCAAAGAAATACCCTGACTTTCCATTCAAATAATTATATCGCAATGTTCAGGATATTAAAAGCGGTTAAAAACTATCAGGAAATGGGCTTCAGCTGGCAAATACGCAGCGACGGAAGATTAAGTATGACCAATGAAACCTTTGCGATCTTTGACGATTTCAAAGTTTTTCAAAATACAGACAATACCGGCTTATTTAATAATAACGGATATAATCAAAATTATCATCAGTTTAGCTTTACCTACAGGCAGAATTACTCAAAACGATTCTCATTAGGTGCAAAGGTTAGCTTACTGAGTGGAATAAGCTATTCCTCTATTAAAATCAGGGAATCAGAACTCAACGTGAATGTCCCTGAAGATATTTTTGATGTTTCAATCAAAGGCACGCTGAAATCAAGTTTCAAATTTGATGATTTTCAAAAGGATATGCTTAAACCAAATTTTAAGAACCCCGGTATGTCTGTCACAGCAAGTGCAGGATATAAATTACGGAATGGCTGGTCAATAATGGGAAACCTGAAAGATCTTGGTTTTATCAGATGGAGTAAAGATTCTTATGAATACGATTTTAATACCGGTAAGATCTTCATAATCCATGGATCCAATTCAACTGCTGATGATCGTCTAGCCGACAGTCTTGATAAAAAAGTGTATGCGCTACCTGTGAACAAATCTTATATCAGCGCAATTAACGGAAAGGCAGAATTTCTGATCCACAAGGAATTCGGAAACTATAAACCTAATCTGATTCTTTCTAAAAGTGTTTATTATAAGGGAGGAGATCTCGCATTTATCCATAACTACCATTACAGGAATTCCGTTTTCACAGCCTCAACAAATTATAATACTAATGGATTTTTGCAGCTTGGGGGGCAATATATGATCAAGTCGCCTAATGCAGAGTTTTATTTGGGTACTGATCACTTCTTTAAGTCTTTCGAAATGCTGAAGAACGCGACGACTGATCAGCGCCCTTATTCTTCAGGATATACTGCAGTATCGTTTTACATGGGTTTTGGTCTTAAATTCGGTAATATTCTTGAACATAGGCAAAATGCAACAAGTACACCTGGTTTTAAAAGAAGGCCATCAGAAGGATTTATAAAAAAAATGTTTGGCAAGAAAGAATAGAAACTTATTTTTTGGCTTGGGTAAACAAAAAATCTTTCAGATAAAAAGGTTCAAAATAGGCTAAATTTTCTTTCTCATTATTTATAAACTTACTGCAAGCCAGCACATTCATATTTGCTGCAGAATTTTTAAACTCAATGAAATGAATATTCCTGTAAGCAGAAAATAACTCCCTGAATTTTTCTGCCCCATCACCGAACAGATAAAGCTGTCTGTCATTAAACTCCACAAAAGAGCCTTCATCCACTATCTTAGCAGAAACCGGCTCTATAGCCTTCATATCCTTTTCAAAAATGCCAGTATAAACCTCCATCCTTCGTGCATCAATCATAGGAATCAATAAACCATTATCCGGTATCCCCTGCTGTCCTGATATTCCTGATGCCATTGCTTCAACAGTATCAATACCTATCAATGGAATATCCAACGCATAGCATAAACCTTTTGCCGTAGAAACGCCGATACGTAATCCGGTATAGGAGCCCGGCCCTTTACTGATGGCTACCGCATCTAGATCAGAATATCTTTTACCAGCCTGTTGCATTACTTCCTGAATGAACAAAGTAATATGGCTGGCATGAATATTACGCTCATTTACTTCCTTAATAGCAATAATATTTC
>JBAZHY010000323.1:0-3555 GCA_041652175.1 Pedobacter sp. | reverse complement strand
TGGTAACACGAAGGGAGGATGATGGTCTCCTCCAGCCCGATAAAATCGGATAACTTCTCCGCCAGTCTTTGGTACAAATCGATGTATCCTGTGGCGATGGGCGTGCCGCAGAGGGATACCCCATACTTGTGGACAGCCGCCACAGCAGCTTCTTTCACCCTGCCGTCAGCAGCTAAGCCTAGATAGTTGTTGGAGGCCAGGTCAATTATCTCATGTCCGTTCACCAGTATTTTACCATCCAATCCGGAGTTGATTTTTTGGTAATAGGGATTATGGCCCACAACCTTGGCAAGGCTCTCATCCAAACTAAACCGACTATAGAAATCTCTCAAAACCATACTATTCTCCTGGTTAAACCCCTGGCTTTTAGTTTTTCCACAATATCCTTGACGGTAACTACATCGAGAAATTCATCTTCATCAATCGTGATAGAAAATTCATCCTCCAGGTCCCCAATAATCATCAAGAAGTCTATTGAATCCACATTCAAGTCTTCACGCAAACGGCTCTCCAGGGTTATTTTCTTAGAAGTTTTGTTGCTGATAACATGCTTTAAGGTTAAAATTACGCGATTTTCCATTATAAGTTCACGCCTTTCTTCTATAAATCAAAATCATCTCTGTAACACCGTGTGGGTTGGTCGGAATCACACATAATGGCACAAATATTACAGTTTATACATTTGGCAGAATAGTTCCTGTCATGCTCAAGCTTTTCTACGAGGTCCGGTTCACAAATAAAGGGTCTGCACATACTGATAAAATCAATTAAGCCATTTTCTAAACACCCCCTCATTTCTTCTCCCTTCCGGAAACCACCAACACTAATAATGGGAATGCCCGTTAATGATTTGGCAATTTTAGCATACTCAAGATTATAAGCAGGCGTAAAAGGTTTTTGTTTTACTCTTATCCAGCAGTAAATCAGAGCATTATGGAGCATTTTATTGATCCCTTTGTGAGTTCTGAACACAAGGTTGTGCTTGAAAACCGCTTTAAGGGGTAAATCTCCGCGAAAGATATTCAGGGCATTATCCATCGTCCCATAACTGATCTCTATGCCATCAACTTTTTGGGCATCAAGGAATTGAATAAGGCTGACAAACTGCTCGGCGGTAAATCTGGTAAAATAGTCGTCTCTCCCGCTTGCCTTGACTAATAGGGCAAAATCCTGTCCACACTTCTTCCTGATCTCATCGATAACCAGACCTAAGAATTTCGTGCCTATGCTGCTCTTAGCATCAATGCCAAATTCATCGTTTCTACTATTGATAGTAGGTAGCAGGAACTGATGGACAAGGTAGCCATGTGCAGCATGAATCTGGACACCGTCAAATCCGGCTGTTTGAGCATACATCGCTGCTTCTGCAAAACGCTTGATCAGTGAATACACCTGTTCTGACGACAGCTCCCGTGGAGAGCCCCCAAAATATAAGGACTTTTTCTTAGACACCCCCCAGATATCCTGTCCTGTTTCCCTTTTCCTAGTCTGTCTTCCGGCGTGGGCCAACTGCATAAAAATCTTACAGCCGTATTTGTGAACCTCATCAATTACGGGCAAAAAATATTCAACCATTTCCTGACGATCTATTCCGACCTGACCCGGATGCATTGCTTTTCCATCCGGAGAAATATATGCAAAGCCTGTAATTATCCCTCCCATGCCTCCTGAGGCTAATTCTTTATATAATAGTCGGTATTCTGGTAGCGGATAACCCTGAGAATCAGCCATTCCCTCAAAGGTTGCCGAGCGGATAATCCTGTTTTTCAACCGGCAGGGACCTAGCATTGCTGGTTCAAATAATTTCATAACAACCCTCCAATTCGAAGTCCGCAGTAATTTCAAGTTTCAAATATGCGCTCAGCCCTTGGATAAGTTCAACTGAACCCTAATTAAAGCAAATCTTCCATTTATGCTTGAGGATCAGTGTGCAGGTCAAATAAGAATCCGACAAACATATATGAAACTAAAAAAAGGATCAATGCCAGTTCGGTATTGAATAAAGCAATGAGGGTTGCCTGACCGCAGATACAGGCCCGAAAATTAGCCACCAGAGAATAGTAAGTTCTCTCGCCCTGGGGGGTTTTAAAGTAAAGATATCCTGTCCACAATTCGAGAAAAACTGTTAATCCGGCGAGGATGAGGAACATAGTGTTAACCCTGGCTTCAATAAAATGATTTAGATAAAGCAGGGTAAAGATACCCGCAGGGAGAAAAGCAGTGAGCGCTGCAAGATAGCGGGATTTTTCAATCCCCAGCAAGACTATGATCGTCCGTTTATTTGCGGCCTTATCCCCTTCATAGTCTTTAAAATAGGTATAAAAGGTCATCAAACCATTCATAACGGCTACCAGGATTAGTACCGAAACCCGGCTGGATGTAAAATAGGGGGACGCTGTGGGACCCGCTGCCAGAAACCCGAAGGCAGTACACATGGAAATCATCAGCCCAAAGACGATATTCCCGAAAATACCGTGACCCTTGGCGTATTCATATAAAATGTTTAAGACTATTCCCAGGATTACGGGAATAAGGGCAATTGGTTCCAGATATGTGTATGTAACCAGTAACGTCAAGGCCAGCAGGACTCCCGTTAAGGTCAGGGCTTTTCCGGGATCCAGTTCACCGGTAACCATGGGCCGGTGCGGAGCGTTGACCCTGTCCTCTTGCAAGCCCAGGTAGTCATTAATAATCTGGTTGATACCCCAACTGAGAAAAAGCATGATCAGTACTAACGCTTTTTTTTCTGTTGTCGGAACCAGTTCCACTGTCTGAAAGGGAGATTTGGCGATGTATTCGTAAAATGCCATCCCCATCCAACCTGCAATCCCTGTTACAAAAGCGTAATAAAGCCTCATTGATTTGAGATAAGCCTTAAAAAATTTCAACACTTCATCAAACCCCACAATCTTCTGAAAGCTCCTGCAGTCTCTTTTTGATATATTCATAATCAAAGGAAGAACAAATTCTTCTATCCTGATCATCTAAAATCCGATAGTGTTCAGAAATTATATTCTGCTGGATTCGAAATTCATCAGTTGACTTAATATTTATCCACCATACTTTTCCACCCAGAGTTTTTTCGTTGCTTTCATAATCGGTAAAGGCTAAAGAAAGTATAATATCTTGAGGATCCCCTCCAAAGGTCATCTCCAGGACTTCACTATTTCTAAAAACTGTACACAAGGATACGGCGCCTGCCCAGCCAAGGGTAGACCGGCCTTTTTCAATCTGAACCAGCGTCTTCTTGGATATACCCAGTATCTCAGCCATTTTATCCTGAGTATAGTCACTTTCAATGCGGATGAGCTTTAATTTTTCAGAGGCTTTTTTTATGAAATCAACCCTTGTCATCAGAAGCAGCGCCCCCTCCCCAAGTGCAATTATACACCATTTGTGTCATTTGTAAATGCCGAATTATACCTGTCACTGTATCTAGAAATTATCTATAGAAATTATTCTCCGCAGAAAAAAAGCGAATGGCTTTCACCAATCGCTTCGAGATGTAGCTATCCTAAGAATAACTTAACCGCTGACGAGTATTATTTAACAATT
>JBAZHY010000322.1:0-3555 GCA_041652175.1 Pedobacter sp. | reverse complement strand
TGAGGCTTGGAATATCATACTGCTCCTTCACATTTACAATCTCTACCACAGTTCCCTTCGAAAACGCATTATGTCTGAAGTTATGGATAATTTCCAGAACATCCCGGTCAATGAACATAGATTCCGTGCCGTCGATAATAACATGAGAATCTGAAGGAAGGTTTGATAAAGTATATTGAATAGCAGCTTTATTTAAAAATGATACTTCCTGTGCCAATTTGATACGTATAACTTTCTTACCTCCATTTTGCTCAAATTTGTAAAAATATGGATTTCGAAGATTAGTACGAAGGATATAAAAAACACCAACCAGCATTCCGATCGCCACTCCCTTTAACAGGTCTGTAAAAACAATAGCGATAACGGTAACAACAAAAGGAATAAACTGATTTTTACCGCTCTTCCACATCTTTTTAAACAAATGGATTTTTGCCAGTTTATATCCGGTTATAAGAAGAATTGCTGCAAGACATGCCAATGGAATTTTATTCAGGATCATTGGTATAAAAAGCAATGATAGCAAGAGCCAGAAACCATGAAATATCGCACTCATTTTTGTTTTTCCCCCTGAGTTTACATTCACCGAGGATCTTACAATTACAGAAGTCAGCGGTAGCCCGCCAAGCATACCGCTTGCCATATTACCAACACCCTGAGCAACAAGCTCCCGATTAGTTGGTGATATTCTCTTTAAAGGGTCTATCTTATCCACTGCTTCAATACATAAAAGTGTTTCAATACTTGCTACGATAGCAATAGTAAAAGCCACTGTCCAAACCTGCTGGTTACCTATTTGTGTAAAATCAGGCATGGAGAACAGACCTAAAAACTGATCGAATGAAGCTACTACCGGAATACTTACTAATTGCTCTGGTTTTAAAGCTAATCCGCTGTTCTGAAATATGATGCCTAAGATTACTCCAATTGCAACTACCACAATTGGAGCCGGTATAGCTGCCAGCTGCTTAAGCTTAGGCCAGTAGATCATAACCAGCAGGGATAATACACTGATGATTACCGCACCGTATGAAAGCATATCAAAAGCAGCAAAAATTGCTGAAAATGTATTTTCATGATTAGCCTGAAAAAAACTCTGATCGCCTTCAAAATCAGAATCTATGCCCAATGCATGTGGCAATTGTTTCAGGATCAATATAATTCCTATTGCTGCAAGCATACCCTCAATTACTGAGGAGGGGAAATAGTTTGCTATAATTCCTGCTTTCAGAATTCCCAGAATGATCTGAAGTACCCCCGCGAGAACTACCGCGAGAAGAAAAGTTTCATAAGATCCCAATGATGCTATAGCACCAAAAACAATGACAGTCAAGCCCGCTGCCGGCCCGCTTACGCTGAGTTGCGATCCACTGATTGCAGAAACTACTATACCACCGATAATTCCGGTCAGAACCCCTGCAAATAAGGGCGCTCCGGATGCGAGGGCTATACCCAGACACAGAGGTAAAGCTACCAGAAATACAACAATACTTGAGGGAAGGTCCCTCTTTAAATTAGCTTTTGAAAAGTATTTGCCAATATCTAAAAAGGCAAAATTACTTTGCTGATTATTCATATATAATATTTTAACGCAGGATCAGATCCTGCCCTGTTATTTGTCCAATGATCATATTCGTTAATAAAAATCGTCCGGATTATACCCAATACCATATCTCAATACGGAGCATTAGAATAGCGCTCAGCATAAAATACAGATCGCTAAAATGAGTTTAACCAGAACGGAGGATGACTGGATCTAACAGTTAGGAGGCGGTGTAGGCACTGAGGGATAAAAACCCTCTATATGAAAATCCTGCATCGCCAGATATCTTTTAATTGCGATCAGGGTTTGAGGCTGTTCAAAGTTGAATTTAAATATTCCACTAAGCCATTCGCCTTTTGTCAGCGAATCTTTGGCATGGTCTGTAGATGTTGAAGAGTGGGTTTCTATTTCCAGCTGCATGATCACAGCATTTACAACCTCGCTGTCAAAATGATTAGCAATTAATGGTGCAATGGAAATTACCATCTTCGCAAAGAAGATGAACAAAAAGACAAAACTGAATGATATTCTGAAGAATTCTTTTGTCATTTTTAAATAAAACCGATATCACTATCGACACAAAGAGGAGCGAAAGTAAGTTATTTTTTTTATTTTATATACAATTAGAACCAGTAGTGAAAAAAAATAACCAAAGCGTTACATTTAGATTATATTAGGATAATTGATCAGATCCCCAGTTCAAATTGTGTTAATACTCCCCATTTGTTTCCTGCATGATGCAATGAATAATTCCCATCGGTGGACATATAATTCAGGTTCAGCTGTATTTTAACCCTATGCTTATTCAGGTATTTTGTTGTTCCGATCTCCAGTATATTTTTTATGGGCTCCTGTGCTAATATTTTTGCTGATGGGGTTAGGCGTGAGTACCGGAATGCCAGTTCAAAATTTGTAGGAAAAGTATATGAAAACTGATGATTGATCCCATCCCCGGTAAATGCATACCTCAAACCACCCGATGAATTATAAGTCAAAGGATCGTCTACATGTCTCTTTAAATATTCAACTGAATATGCCCAGCCTCTGTATTTTCCTATTGCATCAATCATCCAGGTAGCCATATCGACTGGTCTGTATAACTCTTTACCAAGCTGACCTCCGGTTCTGTTTGTTTTCTTATTCATACTATAACCTGCAGCAAGCGAAATTTTGGGTTTCGGCTCACGCTCCAGATCACCTTCCGAATAATCCCCGTCTCCTGTAAATGCACCTAAAGGCAGTAATTCTACCCGTCCGGTATAAGCCAGACCATTATCCGTGGAATTAACACTTCTTCCTTCTCCGGTAGAGATTGCACCTTTAAGGTAGTAATCCATCTCTCCTATTTTGTTTTTATAGTAAGCCTTCAATCCAAAATCACGATCTATTGTCAGCGCTCCATTTACTATCGACCGGTCTGCAAACTGCAGCTGGCCAGAGGAGTTTACACGCTGCCTGTTCCCCGGTAATTTATTCTGTCCAAACCCCATGTAGAAGTTAGGAGAGAAATGATAGAAAATAATGGCATCCCTTACAATATTTGCAATACCGGTATTATCCACATCCTGGTCACCACGGGTAAAGGCCAGCTGTACACTGTAAGTCAGCTTTGGATTCAGAATAAAGCCATCTACCCTCATTCTTAACCTTCGAACCCGTGCATCGTATTCATTAAAATTAAGGTTTGTACCGGAAATGGTATTTGCCCCGATTCTGTTTTGCATGCGAAAGCGGAAATTAATGTAAAATGAAGTATCCGGAGATTTGTACTGAATCCCGGTAAAATTATGGATCATAGCATGCTCATCACGTTCGTTTTGTGCAAAAATGCGGGTACCGGTTAATAGAAATATTAAAATAGCAAAGAGTTTGAACCTTAACATAGTTGTTTTTTTGGCCAAATTTACACAATCAGACTTACCCTCGTTTAAAAAACTCAAAAATCTCAGATAATGTACCGCTTTTAAGATAAGCACAGACATCTGCTATAATTAAATACCTGCCGACAACATAAT
>JBAZHY010000321.1:0-3564 GCA_041652175.1 Pedobacter sp. | reverse complement strand
GCGTTTGCTGAAGCCTCGAGGCTGGAACCCAATCTTTTGCAAAAGAGATTCCTCCCCACGAATCGACAGGTGCTAATTTCTCCTGCCCTACATAGTGATTCATGCCCCCACCATTTTTACCAACACAGCCGGTTAAGGCAAGAGTCATGGCCGCAGAACGGTAAATCAAATTTGCATGATACCAGTGATTGATTCCGGCACCTACAATTACCATACACTTTCCTTCCGTTGTATTAGCAGTTTCCCCCCATTCGCGCGCAAACTGAAGAACGGTATCAGAGTCAATCCCTGTAAAGATTTCCTGCCATGCAGGAGTATAAGAGGCATCTTTATCGGTATAATCTTTGGGGTACTGACCTTCCAGACCACGATCAACCCCATATTGTCCCATCATCAGATCATAGACTGTAACGACCGGAACCTTTCCGTTCAGGGTATCAAGATATTTTACTGGAACGCCCCGCAGAAATGTATTATCGAGACCGTATTCAATGAACTCTGTTTGTAATATTCCATCATTATTTTTGAGTAAAGTAAGTGCAGGATTATAGTTCCTTTCTGTTTCCCCACATTCAAATTTCATGTTCCACTTTCCACCGGCTTTATCCCAGCGATAACCCATCGTTCCTTTCGGAACAATAAGTTCTCCCGAATCTTCATCAACATTTAAAAACTTCCAGTCTCCGTTTTCAATACCCTCCCATTGTGGTAATTCATTTGCCCGAACCAGTCTTCCCGGCTTGTAATGGCTTACACCACTCCCATCGGGCTGCTCAACTTTTTCAAGATGGACTAAAAAAGGATTGTCAGTATAGCGTTTGGTATAATCAATGAAGTATGGTAATTGCTTCTCATGATGAAATTCTTTTAATATAATATGTGTTACGGCCATCCAAAAAGCATTGTCGGTACCCGGATGAACCGGAACCCACTGATCTGCATATTTGCATACCTGACTAAAGTCGGGCGAGAAGACCACTGCTTTTGTTCCATTGTGCCTCGACTCTGCAAAGAAATGACAATCGGGAGTCCTTGTCATATTTAAGCAGGCTCCCATATCGGCTATCAGTTTCGAATTATACCAGTCAGCACTTTCACAAACATCCGTTTGTTCGCCCCACATCTCCGGGAAATGTGTTGGCAAGTCGCAGTACCAGTCATAAAAACTGAGATTGAATCCGCCGAAGAGCTGAAGAAAACGGGCCCCGGCTGCATAACTTAACATAGACATTGCCGGAATAGGTGAAAATCCTGCAACCCGGTCAGGCCCATGTTTCTTTGCTGTGTAAATGTTTGCAGCCGCCATAATCTCCAAAACCTCATCCCAGGAAACTCTCCGGAATCCGCCCTTTCCTCTTGCTTTTTGATAGCGACTACGCTTTTCTTTATCATTCTGAAGGTTTTCCCATGCTTTAACCGCATCCCCTCCGGATTTCTTTTTTTCTTCCCTGAAAAAATCAATCAGAGTTCCGCGTATAAGCGGGTATTTAATCCGTAACGGACTATACAGATACCAGGAATAAGAAATTCCACGCTGACAACCACGGGGCTCGTAAGGAGGTAATTGGTCCTCCAGCAGCGGATAATCTAATTGCTGGGTTTCCCATACTACAATCCCTTCTTTTACATGAATTTGCCAGGAACATCCCCCTGTACAATTCACGCCATGTGTGCTTCGAACAATACGGTCGTGCTGGAAACGGTTACGGTAAAATTCTTCCCACTTACGGGTTTTTGGCGAAATGATATCTTCAATCCAACTCATAGCATTAGTTATTAGTATTCATTTTATCCCTGTTTCTATTCTCAGATCAAGTAGACTTCAATTGTCTTTTATAGATAGCATAATTCACGGTTCGCTGTTTTCTTCTCATCCAAAAAAATGAATACAGAAATAACAGGCCAAGCCCCCCTATAATCCCCGCCCACAACATAATACCTGATATTCCAATGGCTGCTGTTGGTTTATCTTCAGTCTTATTACTAAGGAATGCTGCCAGAGCTGCAATTTCTTCCTCTGTCAAAGGTTTATTTCCGAATGATTGTTGCATAGCAGGAATTCCGGAGAGCATTCCTGTGATGAACCCCTTCGTTCCCTGATAATCCATCCGGCTTGGAATATCAGTCAGGTCTTTTGCCAATGCTCCCCCACTGATAATTCCCAGTTTCTTTACATTATGACAGGAGTTACAGGTCGGCCCCCCATTTATAAAACGGACATTGCCTATAAAGAGCTGATTTCCTGTATCAATGGCATTTACTGATACTGTTGTAAGCTGATCTGAGGATGCCGGAACTGCTGAAGCAGGAAGAGATGCTTCACCTTTATCCTGAGCCACAACAGGCTCCAGAAGAATAACAAGCAGTGCAATTATTGCGATGGAAAAGCGAAGGTCTATTTTCATACTATATTTTTAATAATTGAAATTAACAGCAACTATTTTTTAAAGTCAGAAACAAACAACAAGGGCAATAGTTCTTTTCGGAGTTATTCCCTTTTCTATTTAAAGAAGGATCTCTCAGAACTGTAATAGTCCATGAGTTCCTCCGAAAGATTTTTTATTTTTCGGTATAAAGAAAGTATCACCAACAACAGACTGAGTAAAACGGCAAGGAGGATTAGTTGGGTTGAGTCAAAAAGAACAGCTTTTTTATTGACTGTTGTCTGTTTGGTTTGTTCCGCTGCCACAGCAGGGGATGAAACAAGTGAATTGGAACTTTTAGTTTTTATATAAGTAAGAATATCCCTGATTTCTCCATCAGACAAGGCTGTCTGATCGGGCATAACAATCTGATTATAAGCCTTAAAAATGGAATCAGCAGTTTGATCGCCACTTTTGATGACTGATTGTGACGACTTAATAAAATTTAAAAGCCACGATTCTGCACGTCTCTGGTGAACATTAGAAAGGTCGGGACCCACTAATCTCCCCTTGCCAATGCTATGGCAGGATGCACAGTTTTGTTTAAATGTACTTTCGGCTTTGTCTTGTGCAGATACTGAGTCAGAAAGAAGTAAGAATACTAAAGGTATTAAAGCGAATAAGCGAATATATATTTTCATGCTGCATTTTTTCAGATATAAATGTCGCACATATCCCTTCTGTCAATTATATATCCCTTTTATCCTTAAATATTTATCGGGATAAATAATTAAGGATAAATATATCTTTAATTATTTATTTTGCAAAAAAAATTACATTAAAATTACTTTTGCTACTAAATTCCCGTTTTAGAGTACAAATACCTGTGATTTTCAGTATCAATACTAATAGGTATTGATATCTTTATACTGCAAAATGAGTTTGTTACTAAACGAATTCAAAAGCATAGAAGCACTGAAAGCAATACGGGACCTTATTCGGACTGCTTTAGCAAAGAGTAGTGATTTTATTTTTTATTTCAGGAAGGCTCAGAACTTACCTTGATAATATTTACCGGACATACCTTTGCAAGAAAACTTATTAAGCGTTAAATATGTTTTAATAACATTCTGCTTACAGATATGGCTTATCACGGCTATGTTCCATCTGAAAGTCCGATATATATATATATTTCGCTCTC
>JBAZHY010000320.1:0-3578 GCA_041652175.1 Pedobacter sp. | reverse complement strand
GCCTGTTATCAGGGCAATACCTAATGCAGTATCAGGTGCAATTACAGGAGTGGTTAGTCCGGCAGCTTCAAGTCCTAAGATCTATGCCATCACCGGAACAGATACATTAGGAACCATAACTGATGCAACCGGAAAATTCTGGTTCCCGGGTGTTGCAGCAGGAACCTATAAAGTAGAAATTGAACCTGTAAGCCCGTATCTGAAAAAGACTATTGAAAATGTGGCTGTAGTTCAGGGTTCTGTTAAAGATCTGGGTACAATAACCGTTACTCAGTAAGAGAATACATTTTTTATAAAATAACAAGAAAGGCCCGGTCGGGCCTTTCTTGTTATAAAACCGTTCAAATCTTTTCTGCTGTATAACCTGCAGCCTTTACAGCATCGATAAGCTCCTCAGGTTTCAGATCCGTGTTAACAGTTAAAATTTTATCTGCAGATTCCAGATCCACCTGCCAGTTTTCTTTTCCGGCAGTTTCATTCAATGCCGGACTAACCTGACTCAGACAACCGGTACATTTAATATTTGTTTTGAATTTAATTGTGTTCATATTCTTTAAGATTTAGTAGAATTTATTTTTAATGTTTTTAATCTCAGACTATTGGTTACAACAGATACTGAACTGAGTGCCATCGCCGCTCCTGCAATCATCGGATTAAGCAGAAATCCATTATATGCATACAATACACCAGCAGCAAGCGGAATACCGATCAAATTATAAATGAAAGCCCAGAATAAGTTCTGACGTATAGTCTGAACAGTTTTTCTAGATAACTTCAAAGCCATTGGAATTGATTGAAGATTAGAAGTGATCAGGGTGATCTTTGCTACGTCCATCGCAATATCCGATCCTCTTCCCATGGCAATACTTACATCTGCCTGTGCTAAAGCATGCGAATCATTGATCCCATCTCCAACCATGGCAACAACTTTCCCTTCAGATTGAAGCTTCTTAATAAAATCAGCTTTATCAGAAGGTAATGCCTCAGAACGATAACTCTTTATACCCACCATCTCTGCTACAGAAGATGCCGCTTGCTGATTATCTCCTGTTAACATGTGTACTTCAATACCTTGTGCATGCAGCTGATAAATCGCTTCGGCTGAAGTATCCTTTACTTTATCAGCTATCGTAATTATTGCTAAAACCCTTTTCTGGTCTGCAAAATAGATCACCGTTGAAACATCTTTCGCTCTGTTTTGTAAATATTCCTTCTGAACCGCACTTAGCTGAATATGATGCTCCTCAAGGATCCGGCGATTTCCTGCAAAATATTCAATACCTTTATACACACCCCTCACTCCTCTGGCAGTTAAACTTTCGAATACCGAAAGGTCTACACCAGATACCTGATCTGCTTTAAGTTTTCCAATAATTGCATCTGCTAAGGGATGCTCTGAATTTATTTCCAGACTATATAATATTTTCAGATATTCATCATAACCATCAACTATTTCCGGGTTCCAGTTTATAGAGGTAAGAACCGGTCTTCCTTCTGTAATTGTTCCGGTTTTATCAAGGATAACCGCATCTACTTTATAGGCAAGTTCCAGACTTTCAGCATCCTTGATCAGAATATTATTTTCAGCTCCCTTTCCCACCCCCACAATAATGGCAGTTGGAGTAGCCAGTCCGAGGGCACAGGGACAGGCAATTACCAGTACGGTCACAGAAGTAAGCAGGGCATGAGTAAAAGCTTCCTCCCCTCCCATTAACATCCAGGTGATAAAAGTAAGTACCGAAATGCCAATAACAACAGGGACAAATATTCCGGCGATCTTATCCACCAGTTTCTGAACCGGAGCTTTACTGCTCTGGGCAAGCTGAACCATTTTAATAATATGAGCCAGCAGAGTATCAGCTCCAACCTTTTCAGCTTTATACTGCAGACTGCCCTTCTGATTAATGGTACCGGCAAACAACTTATCAGTCACAGCTTTTAAAACAGCTATCGGTTCGCCGCTGATCATACTTTCATCAATATAGGATGAGCCTGAAACTACTATTCCGTCAACAGCAACCCTCTCTCCGGGTCTGAGTAAAATAACCTGTTCAGGCTTAACCTCCGAAATAGGCACCTCCTCTTCATTACCATCTTTGATAATCCTTACCGTTTTAGGCTGTAAACCCATCAGTTTTTTTATTGCACCAGTGGTATTTGCTTTCGCCCTTTCCTCCAGAAGTTTGCCTAAAGAAATAAAAACAATGATGACCGAAGCGGCTTCATAATAAACATGGGGATGAATACCTCTGCTATGCCAGTATTCAGGATAAATAGTGTTAAAAGCACTAAATATAAAGGCAATACCTGTACTTAAGGCTACGAGGGTATCCATATTGGCCATGCCATGTTTTGCCTGCTTCCAGCCATTGATAAAGAAGTTTCGTCCGTACCAAAATACTACCGGAGCACTCAAAACCATCGAGATCCAGGTACCATAAGGCATGTCCATAAAAAACATACCGATTATAAATACCGGAAGAGTTAGTATCGAAGCCCGGATCGTTCTTTGCCTGATCTCCTCATATTTCTTTTGCTGCAAACTTTCCTGAAGCTCTGCTGAATTATCCTCATCAATAATCAGATCATATCCAATGGATTGTAAGCTTTTCTGTAAACTTTCCGGGGCGGTTATTTTTGAATCATACTCTGCCCATGCTGAATTATCTGCAAAATTCACTCCGGCATCAATAACTCCGTCTACCGACTTCAGCATCGATTCAACACTTACTGCACATCCTGCACATGTCATACCTGTTACCGGCAAGGTAGATCTTACGCTATTTTGTAAAGATGTTTTATTCTGAAATTCAGATTCTGCTTTCATACTCTTAATTAACAATACAAAGTTATGAAGGGCAGTTGGCTAAGATTTACATAATTGTCTGAAAGACTTACAGTATTCTGTGTTTAAACATATCAGACACTATCAATAGACTTTCTGTGTTTATCCATCGGCCTCGTGTTCTTAAATTGAGAGGGTGTCTGGCCGGTAATTTTTTTAAACTGTGCCGAAAGATGGGCAATACTACTGTATCCTAATTGATGAGCTATCTCACTCAGACTTAGCTCATCATAAAATAAAAGCTCCTTTACCCGCTCTATTTTCTGCCGGATGATGAACTGCTCAATCGTAATACCCTCAACTGAAGAAAAGAGGGTACTCAGATAATTATACTCGTGAAAAACCTTATCGGAGATTAGTTTAGACCAGTTGAATTTTTCTGCGGATGCTTCAGAATGATGAATTTTTTCAATAATCAGATTCTTAATCTGCTCTATAAGTCTGCTCCGGCTATTATCCAGTAATTCAAAACCAAGATCGTTCAGATGCTGATTAAGGACACTGAGTTTTTCTTCATCCAGTTCTTCCTCCTTTAACTTCACAATTCCCATCCGTACGTCTATGGGGTGCAGGTCAAGCTTGATCAGCTCATTCTGAACTGCTGTGATACACCTGTTGCATACCATATTCTTGATATATATTTCCATTCTCTTAAAATCAAATTTCTATCAATATAACAGAATGATCATCTGCTATTTTGAGGTCATTTCAAATTTACTGTTAAAGGCTTCGT
>JBAZHY010000319.1:0-3593 GCA_041652175.1 Pedobacter sp. | reverse complement strand
AGTGACAAGGTTTCAAGCCCTTGAAGTAAAAGGAATGAATTAAATGGTGATTGTGCTGGTCCGAAATCACGTAAGCCTTCCACACGGGCCCTTATGATAAATTGGATATTACCGAAAGGACCACCACTACCAAATACATCGTTAAATACAAGTCCGTGGTAACCTTCTGAAGGCTCTGTAAATTGTGGAAATTTACCATTTCCCCAATTGTAATTTCCTGCATCAACAATTACTCCACCAATACTGGTGCCATGCCCGCCGATCCATTTGGTAGCTGCTTCAACTACAATATTTGCACCATGTTCAATAGGACGGAAAAGATAACCAGCAGCTCCAAAAGTATTATCAACAATAAATGGAAGATCGTGTTTTTTTGCGATCTCTGATATTTTATCAAAATCAGGAATACTAAAGCTTGGATTACCAATAGTTTCTACGTAAATCGCTTTGGTTTTATCATCAATCAATGATTCAATACTTTGATGATCATCCCCGTTTGCAAAACGTACATCAATCCCTAAACGCTTAAAGGCCACTTTGAATTGATTATAAGATCCTCCGTATAGAAATGAAGAGGATACGAAATTGTCGCCCGATTGCAGTATATTATTTAAGGCAATGAACTGGGCAGCCATTCCTGATGCAACTCCCAATGCAGCAACTCCACCTTCGAGAGCAGCAACCCGCTTCTCAAACACATCGGTAGTGGGGTTCATGATACGTGTATAGATATTCCCAAACTCTTTTAAAGCGAATAGATTTGCTCCATGCTCTGAGTTTTTAAAAGAATAAGAAGTAGTCTGGTATATAGGTACGGCACGTGATCCTGTTGTTGGATCTACTTCCTGACCTGCATGTATTTGTAATGTTTCAAATTTTAAATTTTGTGTTGACATGATAGTATTCTTAATAGTTTATGAAAAATAAATATTGATTTAAATAATAAGCAGAGTTAAATAAACTGAGTTGCCGGCATTTATTCCCGATTCAGAAAAGCTTTAACAACAATACAATGCAGACATGCACATACAACCCGTGATTGTAGTAGTCTTTTGCATAATCTGATTGCTTTTTACAAAAATGTCCGATAACGGAAATAGAGGAGTAGATCTTTTTACTTGTTTCATTTTTAAATAAATTTATAGTTTCCCTAAAGGGATAGGAATTGGCACCTTCCCCAAATTGATCGGGGGGTTGTCAGTGGGTCACAGAGCCTGTTCTCTCGCCACTTCTGTATAAATCAATAAAACAACTTTATTGAAGACAGATTGGTATTTCTACCAAATAATATTTCAAATATATATTTAAGGTGGTGTTTAAACCAAATTTAATTTTTAATATATATGTAAGTATCTGTTTTACAATGATTTAATTTTAGATAATGCATCTTCAAGATCTGCTATAAGATCCTCTTTATTTTCCAGTCCTACGGAAACACGAATTAAATTTTGTGGGGTTTTAGTATCGGGTCCTTCGATAGATGCTCTATGCTCAATTAAACTTTCAACCCCTCCAAGGCTGGTAGCCTGTGTAAATATCTTAACAGAATTAACGACTTTCCTGGCTTCATCAGAGCCGCCTTTTACCAGAAATGAAAGCATACCCCCATATGCACTCATTTGATCTTTGGCTATATCATATCCTTTATGATCTTTCAATCCGGGATAAAAGACCTTTTCGACTAAAGCATGATTATTGAGGTATTCAGCTATTACTCCTGCATTTGAATTATGTCCGTTCATTCTGTAAGGCAGCGTTTTAATTCCTCTTACTGTTAAATAACAATCAAAAGGAGAGGGAATAGCTCCGGTGTTTACCTGAACTGTTTTGATCTTTTTCCATAAGTCGTCATTGCTCTTACATGCAAGTGCGCCTCCGATAACGTCACTGTGCCCGCTCAGGTACTTGGTTGTAGAATGCATAACAATATCACATCCAAGTTCCAGAGGTCTTTGATTGATAGGTGTACTGAATGTATTATCACATGCAGTTATAATATTCCTGCTTTTTGCAAGTTGAGTAATAGCTTTTATATCGCAAATTTTCAATAATGGATTAGATGGTGTCTCAATCCATATTAATTTTGTTTCCGGTTTTATTGCTGATTTAACCGCTTCAATTGAACTTAGGTCAACAAAAGAGACATCAATAATACCCACGAAAACCTGAAGTAACTGATTCCGAAGGCCATGGTACATGTCATCAGGCGCTATAATATGTACCCCGGCACCCAAAGCCTGAAAAACTGCTGATCCGGCAGCATTCCCCGAAGAGAAAGCTGCAGCCTCCTGAGCACCTTCAAGTTTAGCGATTACATTTTCAAGGGCATTTCTGTTAGGATTATCAATTCTGGAATACATGAAACCACCAGGGTAACCTCCATCTTCACCGCGCTCAAACGTAGTGGATAAGGTTATTGGTTGAATTGCTGCGTAAGTACCTTTATCTTTTGTGTTTCCGGCATGTATTGCAATAGTTTCAATTTTCATAATATTTTGATTAAGGAAGGATTTAATTCAAATTTAGCAAGATATTAATGATTAGAGTTGGAAAGAATTGATAAATTGATTGTCTGTTTTGTTATACTAAAAATTTATTGCCTTTTACAAGCAAATGATAATGATTGAAATACAATATTGTACTTTTGCACAAACATTACAATGAACGGCGAACCAAATATAGATCTCCTGATTCGGGATGTAAATCTTCCTGCTGAACTTAAAAAAATTGCTGAAAAAATAAGATCATCCGATCGTATTTCCTTTGATGAAGGTGTATTACTGTACGAAAAAGCCGAATTGGGATATCTTGGTGTCCTGGCAAATTATATTCGGGAAAAACGTCATGGTGATAAGACTTATTTCAATCGGAATTTTCATATAGAGCCAACAAATCTTTGTGTTTACGACTGTAAATTCTGTTCTTATTCTGTGCTGATAAAAGAAAGGTCGGAGGGTTGGGAATATACAATGGATGAGATGCTTGATATGGTTAAAAAGTATGATTCTCAGCCGGTTACCGAAGTTCATATAGTAGGTGGCGTACTTCCTCAATATGATCTTAAGTTTTATTCTGACCTGTTTACTGCAATTCATCAGCACCGTCCTGAGCTCCATGTTAAAGCATTGACTCCTGTCGAATACCATTACATTTTTAAAAAGGCGAAAATCGACTATACAAGCGGGATGAAGTTGATGAAAGAAGCAGGATTGGATTCAATCCCAGGTGGTGGCGCAGAGATTTTTGCACCTGAAATCCGCGAAAAGATTGCAAAAGATAAATGCACCGGTGAACAATGGCTTCAGATCCATGAAGAATGGCATAAATTAGGAATGCGATCTAATGCTACCATGCTTTATGGTCATATTGAAGAATTTAAACACCGCATTGATCATATGGATCAGCTGCGCCAACTTCAGGACAGAACCGGCGGTTTTCAGACTTTTATACCCCTTAAATTCAGAAACCAGGATAATCAAATGTCTCATGTACCTGAAGTTTCGGTAATTGAAGATCTTCGGAACTATGCAATTTCCAGAATATACCTTGATAATTTTGACCATATAAAGGCTTATTGGGCGATGATCAGCAGG